>NZ_JBBFKU010000025.1:2301-50281 GCF_037481895.1 Tenuifilum sp. | reverse complement strand
TCTGTATTGTGGGGCACTGCTCGATGCGTAACCGCCATTTTGGTATCGCCAGTACCTGTTCCCACTTACTTTTTCCTCGCTCCACCCTGTGGGTTTTACCCCAGCCTCAAATCCCTCGCTTAAGTATTTTACCTGTGAGTAGCCTAGTATTGGCAGAAGAAGTAATACAGTGACAAGTTGCTTCATTACAATATTTTTAAAAAATCGATACAAAATTCCAACTTTTTTAGTTAGGCAAAAATAAAGGTTACATCAAAAAATATGTTTTAAAACATTTTATAGCAGTTTTACAATGTGCCAATGCCCTAAAAATATGATAAAATGGAATATTGATAGAGATGATTATTTTTTTAGGGTTGACTCAAAAGGTTCATTTAAATAATTTTGAAAAATTTTTTAATGGATTTAGTAATGAGGGTTTACAGATTTAGATTGCTTTTTCCGGTAATTCTGCTTTTGTTTAGTATTAGCATATCTGCACAAACCGATACCGAGTTTTGGTTCAGTGTTCCGGAAATAAACCGATATCATTTTGATGGTGATGAAACAAACCCTGCTAATAAGGGATATCCGGTTTACCTGCGAATTACTACAGGGTCGTTATCGAGCACGGTAACCATAACCATGCCAGCCAATCAGGCTAATTTCAATGGTGGGAGCCCTTTGGTTTTCAATATTCCTGCAAATAAAACCCAAACCATTGACCTGGCGGCCTTAAACCTGATAGGCGACGACAAAACAACTGCTCTTACATCCATTGAAAACCGTTTGCGTTGGACAACCTCCAATGCTTCAACCATAAACCGAAACAACAAGGGTTTACACATTGAGGCTACTACTCCGGTAACCATTTACTATGAAATTAGTGCTATTTACAATATGGAATTACTTGCTTTGAAAGGAAAGAATGCATTAGGTAAATCATTTTACATTCCTTTCGAAACTAGCTATCCAATTAGTTCATATGTAGCTAATAATTCTAACTATTTATACAGGCCCTATAGTTCATTCGATATAGTTGCCACGGAGGATAATACGCAAATAACCATTACTCCAACCAAAGACGTTTTTGTTTGGCCTAATAATTTTAAGCCAGCTAACATACCCTTTACAATAACCCTGAATAGGGGCGAAACCGCAATTATTGCTCCCTATAAAAACGATAGCAATGTTAACTACAAAACTGACCCTAATAATACCCTTGCAGGAACTAAGGTTGAGGTGATTAGTGGTGGTGATATTGCCATAAATACAAGGCACGATATGGTTAGCCCAGGTGGTGGAGTCGATTTTGTTGGCGATCAGCTTGTACCAATTGACCATATTGGGACTCATTACGCTGTGGTAAGAGGGGTATTGGATAATGCTCAGGAATATGTTTACGTTGTTGCCACCCAGAACAACACTCAGGTAAAGGTGAATGGAGCAGTGGTTGCTACAATAAACGAGCGTGGCGTTCTACCGGTTCAAATTCCAGCAGCAAATCTAATTACCAATATTGAAACCGATAAGCCTGTGTATGTTTACCATCTATCGGGCTTTGGAAACGGCATTAATACCCAGGTGGCCGGTGCAATTATACCAACCATATCAACATGTACCGGGTCAACCAGGGTTGGGTTTAACAGAACAAAGGCTAATTACGGCGGCAAGTACTACGAATTTTATATGAATATACTTGTCCGCAAGGGGGCTGAGGATGGCTTTAAGCTTTACGACAAGAACGGCAACGATGTTACTGCAATAGTTCCAGGGCTCAATAACCCTGCAAGCTATCAGGATGTGGGAGCAACCGCTCCGTTCAATCAGTGGCGATATGCCCGGTTCAAGGCCGATAACATTCAGGCTGGGGTCGATGAGGCATACCTGCTTGCCAATGAAAAGGATGTTTTCCATTTAGGTATTCTAAACGGACACCCTAATGCCGATGCTTTTTACGGGTATTTTTCCGATTTTAACTCATTTAACCCCAATGCATTTGTGGTGGTTAATGAGGCTGGTGGTAATAAAATCTGCTGGGGCGAGTCGCGTCAGCTATATGCCAGTGGGGGAACCCATTACCAATGGACACCTCACGATTTTCTCGATAATCCTTCAAGCCCAACACCAGTTGCCTCCAACATTACACATTCCATAAAGTATAATGTTACTGTTAGTGGGGCATGCGGCCTTTCCGATACCCGCGAGGTTAACTTTCTGGTCTCGGAACCTGTAGTTCCAAGCTTCACAACTGACCAGTTTGCTGGCTGTGCTCCTTTTAGCCCTCAAATCATTAACAATTCAGTAGGCGCTGCCAGTAACGTTTGGGACTTTAACAACGATGGCGATATTGATGATCCGGGCGAAGGGACAAACAACAATGTAACATTTACCCCTTCAGCTCCATTCTTAAATAGTACTACCGATACCTTGCGATATACCCTATCGCTGGTAGTAACCGATAATACTGGTATTTGTGTTAAGTCGTTTAAGAAAGATATTCTGGTATACCCGCACATCGATATTAGTCCGGTAATTGATAGCAAGTCCGATCCCAATAACTGCCATCCGCTTACTGTGAACTTTAAGGCAAATCCAACAGGAAACCATGGAACAGCAACGTTCCGCTGGGATTTTGGCGATGGGGCTACTTCGGCTTCACCCGACCCGGCTCACACCTATTATAACTACAATAGTGCTCCAACTACTTACAACGCTCAGCTTACCCTTACCGATAAGTATAACTTTTGTTCAGTCACAAAGCCAGTACCTGTTACCGTGCAACCCTATATAAGGGCAAACTTTGCTGTTGAGCGGGTAACAGGCTGCTCGCCATTTAGTGTTTTGGTAACAAACAACAGCACAGGAGGTATAACCGCCTGGCAATGGGATAAGGATGGTGATGGTGCTTTTGATAGCACCGACCCTGCAAACTGGACTTTCAGTAAAACAAATAGCGGGGGCAGCCCGCTACCCACTACCATCAGGTTGAGGGTTCAAAATAGCGGAGGATGCATTAATGAGTACTCTCAAACCATAACAGTAAACCCCACTCCTACAGCAAATGTTAACGTAAACGCAAGTGGCGATTTAACGTGTTCCCCCTTAGATGTAAACCTTGCTGCAACCAATGTAACCAATGCCAATACCTTTGAGTGGCATTTGATTGACGGCGCAAATACAAACATTATATCAACCCAGCAAAGTACAACATACCAGCTGCAGAATAACGATGCGTTTGCCCGTAGCTACAATATACGCTTCAAGGCCTTAAACCAGTATGGTTGTGAGTATCTCTCTAACCTATTCCCTGTTACGGTTCAGCCATTTGTCGATGCACAATTCTCTGTAACACCCACAGGTAACTGCTCGCCAGTCGATTTAAATTTTACCGTTCAGAAATTTCCCGGCATTAACCAGTTCCAGTGGGATTGGGATAGCAATGGTACACCAGATGCAACCTACACTCAGGCTGGTCAACAAAGCGTGTTTACACGCCAGGAAGTAAACCAAAGCGGCACTACCCGAAACTTCCAGCCTGTACTTACCGTAACCAACAGTGCCGGGTGTACACGTTCAAAGCAGTTAGGTTTGCCCATACCTATTTACCCTGAAGTTACTGCCAATTTCAATTTACCTGCAGGTGCACAGTGTAACCCAGCGTCGCTCGTCTTAAATAATACCTGTACCTATACCGGAGGTTTCGTATTAACCAACGGCTCATACCAGTGGAGTTTCGGCGATGGATCAACATCAATGGAGGTTTCGCCTTCGCATGTATTTACTAATACTACCGGATCCGATAAATCTTTTAACATTTCATTAATAGCAATTTCGGAACATGGTTGCCAATCGGCAGTTACCAAAACGCTTACCGTTTATCCCTATATCAAACCAGAGTTTAGTATCGATAACCTCGCAGGATGCGCCCCTCACAGCTACAATATCAATTTAACCACTCACCCTGGTATAAGCCAGTACGAGTTCGATTTTGATGGCGATGGCAATACTGATCAAACCTATACATCGGCAACTGTACCATCAGTTATTCCGCGCACCCAGGACAACCTAACAGGTGCCGAGAAACTCTACAACGTATCGCTCAGGGTACGCAATAATGCTGGTTGTACTGATAATTCTGCGATACCGGTAAGGGTTTACCCGGCAGTAACCGCCAGCTTTACTCCTGGCGTTGACCAAACAATTTGCGAGGGTGCATCGGTTAATTTTGTAAGCAACAGTACTGTAAATGGAACAACCAATCACCCCCAGTTCACAAGCTGGAGCTTTGGCGATGGCCTTACCTCAAACCTTCAAACGGTTTCGCATACTTTTAATAACGACGATACGCAAAATAGTAGATCATATACTGTTAACCTAACCGTGTCAAACATTCACGGCTGCTCCGATTCCGAAACCAGAACGGTTACCGTTCACCCCAAACTTACCAATGGTTTTACCGTGCAAATGGATGGCAATTGTACTCCTTTCAATGTTACCTTTACGCCAACAGGCGTTGGTGCTACCCAGTACCAATGGACATTCGATGGACTTTTCCCCAACGAGAATCGCACCAATGGAACTCCATTTACATACCAGGCCGATAACTCAGACCCCGACAATGTTAAAACCCATACAATTTCACTGATTACCTCAAATGCAAATGGTAATTGTGTGAGTCAACCTGTTACCAAAACCTTAACTGTTTATCCCCATGTTGTACCTCAAGCAAGTGCTTTATCGCAGTTTGCCTGCCCTGGTTCACCTATTGAGTTTACCAATAGTTCAACCGGAGGCAATTTGCTCTACTACTGGGATTTTGCCGATGGACAATCGTTTGCCTCAACCCTACAGGATAATATCACGCACGATTTTGATAATAGAACATCAACCGATAAGCAGTTCAACGTTACCCTGTGGGCAACTAATGCTAATGGGTGCTCAAAATCTGTAGTAGTTCCAGTAACCATTCATCCTAGGGTTGAGGCAGATTTTACAATGCTATATGATAGCATTTGCGTGCCTTTCAATGTGAATTTTACCAATACATCGCTTAATGGAACCAATTTTAGCTGGGACTATGGTTACTCATTGGGCGGCGTGCCCCAGCAGCAAACCACTACACGTCCAACCCTTTCCCATGTCTATACCTTCGATAATGACCTACCTAACACCATTATTAAACCAACAATAACTCTAACCGCAACGCAGTCGCATACCAATAGCGGACTAACCTGCTCTAGCGCTAAAAGCGTCCCATTTATTGATATTTACCCCAAGGTAATTGCTGATTTTATTTTAGATACCGATAGGGGATGTACTCCGCTAACGGTTAATTTTGCTAACAGTTCTACTGGTTTGGGTAGCTATACCTGGGATTTTGGCAACGGAATGCGATCCACGGAAACCTCCCCTCAGGGAATAGGTTTTATCAATACTAGGAAGGATAATCTAGCCACCTATACAGTATGGCTCAAATCCAAAAATGCAATAGGTTGTAGCGACAGCATAAGCCGAACAATTACAGTAAACCCCAAGGTTGAAGCAGCCTTTACGTGGAATAAAACCGCCGGTTGCTCTCCGGTTAATATTAGTTTTAACAACACTTCCACTTCAGCTTTATACCAGTATAGCTGGAACTTTGGCGATGGCTCCCCCACAACCAATGTTGAGCAACCCGGAATGCATACCTATACCAACTCCGGATTAACCATCCAAAACCCCACGGTTACTCTGGTAACACAGTATAAGGACGATACGAGCTGTGCCGATACCCTTGAGTTGCCACTAAGCATATACCCACGTATCTACCCCGACTTTACCTATAACCCAACAGGTTGTACTCCGCATCTGGTGCAGTTTATCAATCAAACCCAATCCTTTAGCGCCAATAACCAATATGTTTGGAACCTTGGTGATGGCAATTATGCCTATTCTGCTAATGTTGAGCAGGAGTATAGGAATACATCAACCCAAAATGAAAAGAACTTTACCATAACGCTTAAAGCAACCAGTGAGCACGGATGTACCGACTCAGTTAAAAAGGATGTGACAGTATTCCCTCGTCCTGTTGCGGCAATGGAACTAAAAAGTAATTACATCTCTTGCCCACCATTTAATGTTGAAATTGAGAATAAAACGTTGGGTTCAAACCTAACTTACCATTACGATTTTGGCGATGGTGCCGATAGTACAACAACCTCGCCACTAAATATGGTACATGTATTCGATAATAACCAAAGTGTTACCCAATCGTATCAAATTTGGCTGCATGCCATAAATAATTACAGCTGCGACGATGCCGTGTCGCAAACCATTCAGGTATTCCCACATGTTACTGCCAATTTTGATGTTGCCCCGGGTTACCAAAGCTGTAGCCCACACGACGTGCAGTTCTCCAACCTGTCCACCAATGCAATGCTGTTTACATGGGATTTTGACGATGGGTTTACCTCATCATCCACCAACCCATCGCAGTCGTTCCTGAATGAAACTGAAAACGATAAGGTTTTCAATGTTAAACTAACCGCCCGTTCTGAGTTCGACTGTGTTGACGATACCGTGAAGCAAATTACCGTTTGGGCTACACCTAGGGCGTTAATAGGTGTTGAGCCCCCACTCAAGGAGTTTCCTGATAATACCTTTACCATAATTAACCAATCGGCCCCTGCAGCCAATACCTGGAGTTACAAGTGGTATTTTGACGACAATACTACAAGCACAGAGAAAAATCCCGGAACACACACCTATACCCGTTGGGGACATAAGGAAAAAGGGTTTACCTACGATGTTTCACTTGTAATAAACAGCCCTCACTGTAAGGACTCAACCTCAAAGATTGTGTACCTGATGCCGCCAAAGCCAATTTCCAGTTTTACGCAGAGCATGGCTAACGGATGTGCACCCCACGAGGTTCATTTTGTCAACAACTCGCTTTACGGCGAGGAGTACGAGTGGGATTTTGACGATGGTAGTCCAACAGTAAAGGAATTCCAACCTGTTCACGTTTTCCAGAATCCGGGTTACTATAGGGTTAAGCTAAGAGCATCGGGCGAGGGTGGTGAAAGCTTTTCCTACGGGATAATTCACGTTTACCCAATGCCCAATGCCGATTTTGTTGCTTACCCTTCACGGGTAATGTTGCCCGACGCTACCGTACGTTTACAGAATCTCACAACCGATTGCGATTCATGTTCGTACGATTGGGATATGGGCGATGGAACAAAGTATATCAACAAGAAAGATCCTACTCATACCTACAAGGAAATGGGTGAGTTCCGAATTTCACTTTGGGCTGAAAGAAAGTATAGCGATGCCATTTGTAGGGATTCAATATCAAAGTATCCTGCTGTTTGGGTTGAAGGAATTGGCTACGTTAAGTTCCCCGATGCATTTAAGCCTAATCCCAGTGGGCCCAATGGTGGTGCTTACGATGAGCATGATATGAAGAATGAGGTGTTCCACCCCATTCACTACGGTGTTGTTGAGTACAAGCTGATGATTTTTACCCGATGGGGTGAGCAAGTGTTTACCTCTTCCGACGTGAAAGTGGGATGGGACGGCTATATTAACGGCCGTTTGGCTGAACAGGGAGTTTACGTTTGGCGCGCAATAGGAACATTTACAAACGGAAAAGTATTTGATCAGCGAGGAACTGTAACATTGTTAAGGTAGTTGAGCTATGAAAAGAGTTTTTTTGGGTTTGATTTTGATTTTGAGTGCTGGTGCTATCGGAGTGCATGCACAGGATACGCATTTTACCCAGTTCTATTCTAATCCATTGTATCTAGGCCCTTCGTTTGCTGGAGGTGTACCCGGACAAAGAGCGGTTGCTAACTACCGCAACCAATGGATGGGGGTGCCAAAGGGGTTTCATACCTATGGCGTTTCATGGGATTACAACATGAGTGTTTTTCATAGCGGTTTCGGGCTTGTTGCACAACGTGATCAGGCTGGTGCTGGTAATTACGGCAATACCCGAATGGGTACGCTATACTCATACGATTTTACCCCAACTCCCGATATTCACCTGCGACCCGGTTTAGGCTTTTACATCCAGCAGATTTCGATAAACTTCTTCGACCTAACTTTTGGCGATCAGCTAGCCCTTGATCCTGCTCCGCCTACATCGCTGATATATCCAGGTAAATCGGCAGTTTGGGATATCGATGTTTCATCATCGCTCATGATGTATTCCTATAACACCTGGGTGGGCTTTACCTGGGATCATATGCTTAAGCCGGTAAACTCATTTTACAACGATGAGGCTCGAACTCCTTTCAAGTTCTCCCTCTACGGCGGTTACAGGTATATTACCAAGGGCTTTTTGATGAGTAAAATAGAGCAAAGTATAACCGGAGCATTTAACTTTAGGGTGCAAGGCGAGTATAAGCAGCTCGATTTGGGGCTATACTTCATGAATGAGCCTTTGAGTTTTGGGTTTTGGTGGAGAGGGATGCCTAAGGGTAAAGTGAATAAACGTATCGATGCCCTGGCCTTTATGGTTGGATACAAGTTTGATAATCTGAGCGTAGGTTACAGCTATGACTTTACCATATCGAGGCTAGGGATAGGCTCTGGCGGGTCGCATGAGATATCGTTGGCCATGACCTTTAAAACCGTTGTCCGTAAGCGATGGAAGGCGCTACCATGCCCAACGTTCTAGCATTTTTTAATAATACTACTTTTTAGGTTTTTCAATTCAGGTGTTGGAGGAATTTCTTTTTTTTGAACTATTGTAATAGCTCAAGTTCAACTGCAATTGGATTTGTTTCAACTGGGATACTTTCGCCTTTTTTTACAAAATTATTCTGTTCCAGAAGGTGTATTAGGTCGGCATCGTCAACCGGAATTGAGCCAAGTATCTTTTTTACTCCTTTTTCCCTGGCAGTTTCCTTTGCAAATTCGATGAGTTTTTGACCTAGACCTTTCTTTTGGTATGCCGGGAATATAGCAAGCCTTTCAAGCTGTAAACTCTCATTTTTAGGTAAAAGCCTCAAGGTAATAGTACCTACTGGTACATAGTTGTATTTGATAAGGTAGATGTAGCCCGATTCAATATCGGTGGATATTTCAAAGCTGTCGGCCAGGCTGTTGTTCCAGTACTTAACTCCTTTTTCTATCAGTTGCCTGGAACACTCCCTTATAATGTAAAGTACCTCAAGCAGGTTGCTTTTGTTTGCTTTTACTATTTCTATCATCATTGGTTTCTAGTAAATACATTCTTGCCGCTAATAAAGGTCTGCAAAACTTGTGCCTTAGGGACATTACTAATTTCGGAATTAATTAGATCCAAGTCAAGTACCACAAAATCAGCAAACTTTCCAACCTCAATACTTCCCTTTACATCTTCCTCAAAGCATGCCTTAGCAGCCCAAATGGTCATGGCTCGGATGGCCTGTTCGCGGGTAAGGGAATTTTCCATCTGAAATCCCTCCTGGGGTTCACCATTCAGGTTTTTGCGCGCTACGGCAGCGTAAAAACCATATAGCGGGTTGATGTCCTCAATCGGGAAATCGCTACCGTTAGGCAGCCATCCGTTTTGCACTAAAAGGTTTTGGTAGGCGTAGGCATTCTTAACCCTATCGCCCAGACGGTTAACAGCCCAAAACATGTCCGATGTGGCATGGGTGGTTTGAACCGATGGGATTACATCATACTCCCCGTAACGCGGCAAATCGGCTGGATCAACCACCTGTGAGTGCTCAATGCGCCATCGTAGATCATTGCCTTTGGGTAGGTACTTGCTGTAAATATCAAGCATCAGCCTAACGGCTGCATCGCCAATGCAGTGTGTGCATGCCTGGTAGCCATGCTTGTATGCCAAGCTGCAAACCGAATCAAGTTTTTCAGTTGGTTCCACCTGAATACCCCGGGTTTTAGGATCGTCGGTGTAGGGCTTGAGTAGCAGTGCGCCACGTGAACCCAATGCGCCATCGGCATAAATTTTTATCGACCTAACCGTTAATTGCGCTGTGCTATATATACCCTTGCTGATGTACTTTTCAAAATTGTCATGGGTAGGGTTAAGCATGGCGTTAATGCGCATTTTAAGGTTCCCTGCTTGCTGCAACGAGTCGATAAGTTCAACCTCATCGGCATCGAGGCCAGCATCGTGAACGCCGGTTAGCCCAACGGCAAAACAGTTTTGCTGAGCATTTAGCAGAGCTTGCGCTTTTTGTTCCTTACTTGGTGTGGGTATATGCTTACGAACCAGTTCCATGGCATTATCAATGAGAACCCCGGTGGGTGAGCCATTTTTAACTACTATTTCGCCACCCGATATTTTTGTGCTGGCAGTTACGCCAGCTAATTCAAGAGCTTTCCTATTGGCAATGGCGGCATGGCCATCAATCCTAACTATAAAAACTGGTTTGTTTGGAAATGCTTTGTTGAGTAACTCGTTGGTTGGAAACTCTTTGATTTCCCACTCGTTCTGGTTCCATCCCCTGCCTTCAACCCATTCCGTAGGGTATATATTTTGATGCTCAACCAGCCGGTTAACCACCTCGTTCCACGATTTTGCCCCCGCAAGCCATGCCTTGGGTAGGTTTAGCCCGTACCCTAAAAAGTGGCAGTGGGCATCAATAAATCCGGGGTATACAAATTTGCCTGTTAGATCCAATATGGTGTCGGCAGAGTAAGCTGAGAGTATCTCATTGTTTGTTCCCACGGCTACTATTTTGCCATTGCTAACGGCAAAGCTTTGAGCTACTGTGAATGCTGAGTCAACCGTGTAAACCGTTGCATTGGTAACAATTAAATCGGCTTTTTGCCGTTTAGTGCATGCCATAACAGCTATACTTATAGTTAAAAATATTGATAATGAGCTTGTCTTCATTTCCGTTAAGCTATCTTTGTTGTGAGTTTTTACCAAAAGTAGAAAAATATTTTTTTGTTGATGTTTAAAAAGGTATTAAATCGGTTTTTAGTTATCATTCTGTTTTTGTTGGCGCTGTGGTCGTGCGAAAACGATAACTTTTCGTCCAGCCCATCAATCAAGTTAACCTTTAGCACGGATACGGTGCTGTTCGATACCGTGTTTACCACCATTGGTTCATCAACCCGTTACCTAAAGGTTTACAACAGGAGTAAAAGCGATGTGCGGATTTCGTCAGTATCGTTGGCTGGTGGCAGCACGTCGGCATACAGAATAAATGTTGACGGACGCCCAGGCCCATTGGTGAACGATATTCCTTTACGTTCCGGCGATAGCCTTTTTGTTATGGTTGAAGTAACCGTTAACCCTACCCTTGGCGATGCACCCTTGCTAATACCTGATTCCATTGTTTTTGTTACCAATACTAACGTCCAGGATGTTAAGCTGGTTGCCTGGGGGCAGGATGTTTACATGCATAACGGAGTAACCATTGAAGCCGATTCGGTTTTCCCCGTTAATAAACCCCATCTGATTTACGATTACCTTTTTGTGGATAAGAATGCTACCCTTACCATTCCTGCTGGGGCACGATTACACTTCCATAACAACGCACAGTTTGTAGTAGCGGGAACCCTAAAGGTTGAAGGTTCGGCTAGCTTGCCAGTAACCATGCAGGGCGATAGATTGGAAAAGTTTTACTTTGACAAGGGCGGACAATGGGGTGGGGTGTGGTTGAGTGCAGGCTCCCGGAATAACTCCATTTCTTGGGCTGATATTAGGAATGCCATTATTGGGTTGATGGTTGATACCTGCTTTACACCGGGTGTGCCAACCCTTGTGCTCTCGCACTCCAAAATAGGCAATTCCAGTTACGTTAACCTGCTTGCCCGTGGGGCAAAGCTGGAGGTTGACAACTGCCTTTTTTACAATGCTGCCTACTCAAGTGTGGCTCTTACCCTTGGGGGGGCTTACCGGTTTTACCATACCACAATATCTAACTACTGGGGCGACTACATGTTCAGGAAAGGGCCTGCGCTCCTGCTCAACAACTACTATACATACCAACTTGTTCCTGGTGGGCCGGTTCTGGTTGAACCCCGCGATTTGAACGAGGCATCATTCTTTAATTCTATTATTTATGGTAGCATATCCAATGAGTTAGGGCTGGATTATAAGTATAATGGCCAACCGGTTAATGCTAATTTCAATTACTCTTTTTCCGACTGTATCCTTAGGGTGCCTTCAACCTACAACCTGAATGACCCTGAGCATTTTACCCGGGTTATTCGCGAAGACCCCAGGTTTAAGGATGTTGCCAAGTGGAATTTTGAGCTCGATACCCTTAGCCCAGCAAAGGACATAGGTGACATTACTATTGCCACGGGTTTTCCTGTCGACTTAAAGGGTGTTAACCGACTTGCCGATGGTAAACCCGATTTGGGAGCCTTTGAACGTGTTGAGTAAACCTCTGGAGAATGAAACGCAGCCTACAACACCGAGTTTTTTGCCTGTTTAGGCTTGTTTTTTTAGTCTGTTTAGCAGGCTTGCCCATTATAATGCTTGCTCAAAACCAGGCCACATCAAGGCATAGGGTGATGTTCTATAATGTCGAGAATCTTTTTGACCCATTCGACGACTCGCTAACCCGCGACGATGAGTTCACCCCCACTGGCCAGCGCTATTGGACATGGAACAAGATGGAGACAAAAATCAATGGTATTTACAAGGTAATAATGGCCGTAGGTGAATTCGATCCTCCTGTGCTGGTTGGCCTTTGCGAGGTTGAAAATGGTTTTGTGCTCCACAAGCTTGTAAACGATACCCCACTCAGCAAGTTTGAGTACAGAGTGGTCCACCGTGAGTCGCCTGACCCTCGCGGAATCGACGTGGCTCTGCTTTACCGCCCCGATAGGTTTAAGGTTCAGGAGCGTGAGTTTGTCCCTGTTGTTTTTCCTGATGATTCGGCGCGTAAAACGCGTGAGATTCTCTATGTAAGCGGTATGCTGGGAAGCGATACTCTACATGTTTTTGTAAACCATTGGCCATCCAAGTATGGTGGCGAGCTGGAATCGGAAAGCGGCAGGTTTGCCGCTGCAAGTACTCTCAAGCGCAAGATCGACTCAATAAGGGTTTTCTACCCTCAAGCCCGAATACTTGTAATGGGCGACCTGAACGATGAGCCAGAGAGCGCCCCGGTGGTTGAAGGCTTGGGAGCAAGTGAACGGAACGACCCCAACTGCCCATCGGGGTTAATTAACATTGCTGCTATTCTTAAAAGCCGTGGTTTTGGAAGTTATAAGTACCAGGGTACATGGGGAATTATTGATCAAATTATTGTGTCGCAAAGCCTTTTAAGCGGAAAACATAGGTTATACACCACGCCGCAAAAGGCGGCGGTTTTTGAAAGCGATCAGCTGCTTGAGCCCGATAAGCAGTACAGTGGTAATAGGCCTTTCCGAACATTCGTTGGGTACCGTTACCATGGTGGTTTCAGCGATCACCTCCCGGTTTATATCGACCTGCTCGGGAATCAGCCATAAAAAAGCACGCCAGTGCTGCGTGCTTCCTCTCTCTCTTAACCTAGATAAATAATAGAAAAAATCTGTTAATTCATTGTACTTGGGTTTAACTGTTCATTTTTTACTATTCCTCTAACTTTCCTCTAACTCCACCAAATACCCGCTAGCGCGGATTTGTAATCCGTGCTACCAACAGTTGCTGTACTCTTCGCTTTGTGATGAATGCTTCCCCTTGCTCGAACGCGTCTGGAAGACGCGTTCACTTTTTTAACCTCAACCCAACCCCTATCCCTGAGAGGGAATGGAGCGTAAGAAGAAAGCATAGGCATAAAAGCCTGACCCGGCAATGGGTCGGGGGTGGAACGTGGCGGTGGGTCTAGTAAGCGATACCACATGAGCCAGGCCGCAGGCGTGGCGAATTGTATCGCGTGGCAGTTCCACCCACGGGGCATCCATCGGGTTAGGCTTTTCAGCCTTGATTTTCTTTGGTTCTTTCTTGTATCATGACAAGAAAGAACATGTGAATGGTTCTTTGCCATGCTTTTCCTTTGTGATGCAAAGTTTCAGTTTTGCTTTTTGGAAAGTCCTAGCCTGCATCGCTATACACGAGGGTGTAGGTATGGAGTTACAAATGTTCCGCCCCTACGTGGCTGGCCACTGGAAACAAGAAGGAGATTCCTCGACTAACTCGGAATGACAACATCACTGACCCCTCACTCACATTGTCATGCTGAGCTAGCCGAAGCATCTCTTTGTCCCTTTATGCCCTTAATGCCTTTTATCGTTCTTTATCATGCTCTTCATTTGCGATGCAAAGCTTCACCGTTGCTCTGTGGAATGCCATTGCGTGCATCGCTATACACGTGGGTGTAGGTATGGAGTTACAAATACTTAGCCCCTACGGGGCTGGTAGCAAGTTACATGAAGGTGATTCGCCAAAAGAGGGGATGAGGGGATTAGTTGATCGTTGTTCGTGATCCGTTGTTCGTAAACCGTTGTTCTTAAAAGAACCTTTAGCTGCCTTTATCCTTTAACCTTTATCCTTCGGAATGACTGTGGGTATTACATATTTTTCTATCCCGTTTAACGGTTCACGGTTCACGTTTAACGAATTTGACCTTCCTCTAACTTCATTTAACTCCATCACATTCCACCTATTCCGCCTCATTCCTCTAGCAATTAGTCCGGCTGTAATACTTATTACTGTTTGTAAACTATTGCGTTAATATTCATTCCTGCACCAACCGATGCAAACATTATAACATCACCTTTCCCTATTCTGTGTTCGGGTAGTTCCCCTCGCAGGATTAGGTCGTAAAGGGTGGGAACCGTTGCCACTGAGCTGTTGCCCAATTCCTTTATCATCATAGGCATGAGTTCGGTTGTGGTTTTGTCAATCTTGCACTGGCGGATAAAACGTTGAACAATGGCTTCGTCCATTTTTTCGTTTGCCTGGTGGATCATTACCTTTTTAAGTTCCTTGGGATCAATCCCCGATTTATCCATAGCCACTTTCATAGCAACTGGTACGTTAACAAGCGAGTACTCGTATATTTTTCGGCCTTCCATTTTGATGTAGCGAATGGTAGGGTCGGCCTCAGGGTGGTACGATTTGCCCAGGTAAAGGTAAAAAGCCTCATTAACCGTATGCGACATCATTGCTGTTGATATAACGCCTCTTTTTTCATCCTCCTCCAGTGCTTCAACAATTGTGGCGCCAGCTCCATCGGCAAATATCATACAATCGCGGTCGTGCTTGTCAATCACCCTCGATAGGGTTTCGGCTCCAATTACCAGGCAGCGTTTGGCCAGCCCCGATTTAATGTAGGAATCGGCCTGAATAACGCCCTGTACCCATCCCGGGCACCCGAAAAGTATATCGTATGGGATACACGCTGGGTTTTTAATCCCCAAATGGTGCTTTATTCTAGACGCCAAGCTTGGCAGTATGTCGGTTTGAATGGTTCCATGCATTACATCGCCAAAGTTGTGAGCCACAATAATTTGGTCAATGGTTTCACGGTCGATTCCGGCTGCGGCAATTGCCTGCTCAGCTGCTATGGCGCCTATGTGCGATGCACATAAATCGTCGGTTACCCAGCGTCGCTCCTCAATGCCGGTAATGTCCTTGAACTTTGAAATTACCTCGTCGACCAGCGTTTCGATGGCGGTTTCGTCCTTGTTGTAAAATGTATGGCGGGCGAACTCACGGTTACTAACCCGAACGGTTGGCACATAGCTACCCGTTCCGGTGATTACGGAATTTAAGTGTTTCATAATACAATAAACGTTTGATTAGTCCCGCTGTAAAAGTAATAAAATGAAACTAAAATCAAAATTAATCAAAGGTTAAAATTACTAATATAATGATATATAGAATGATAGGATGGTTATAAATTAAAATTTAGTATTTCTTGTAAATTATTACTGGGCCGGGTGAAAAGGTTAACTCAAACCAGTCGCCTAGACTCTCGTTCAGCGTTCCCATCCATAGTTCCGGCAAAGTTTGGTTTACAATCGGGTATTTTAGGTTCTTGGTGTAAATTACAGTTTGATTGTTTGGCGAAAAGATTGATACCTGTTGGCCTGCATAGCTGTCAATCCTGGTAGATGCCAGTAAGGGTAGTAGCATGCCAGTATCGGTGAGCATGGTAACATTAACTCCCATTCGGGCGTAGTTACATAGCAATCCAATATTTCCCAACGTGTGATCCTCACGCTTTCCGGTTGCGCCAACTATCACAATGTTTTTAATCCTATGGTTCAAGCACCATTTAACGGCTTTTGTAAGGTCGTTGGTGTTTTGGTCGGGGTCGTAGTAGAGTATGCTTTCGTACTTGCGCTTGAGATGCTCCTTAACGGAATCCAGGTCGCCTACCAGGGCATTGGGTGTTATGGCAAGATTCTCAAGCCTATCGATGGCGCCATCGCAGCATACCAGCAATGGGGCATTTAGCAGCTCATTGAGCGGTTTTGGATGCGAGGGAAATTCTCCGTTGGCCAGTATAACTGCTTTCATAATGTTGTTTTTTTTAAATGAGTAAGATTTGTTCTTATGGTTGAGTTATTGTTTTGGATTTTTCCCTTTTCCACTGGTAATATCCTACAACCGACATGGTGGTGTAAAAAACAAACAGTACCGATGTTGGGTAGAGTCCCTTGTAAAGGTATAGAGCAAGCGATACGGAATTGACTATCACCCATAAACACCAGTGCTCAATGTATTTCCGGGCGAGCATCCAGGTTGCAGTAATGCTAAGCGCTGTGGTAAAAGAGTCGCCTGTGGGAACCGGTGAGTCGGTGTAGTGAACTAGTATGTGCCGGATTATTACAAAAAAAGCAACACTTGCCGCAAGTAAAGGCAAGTAGTTGCTTTTTGGGGTGTTTGTAACAGGTAATGAGTTTTTAGCCTTTACGGCTCCGCCAAACAACCAGTGGTACCAGCCGTAAATACTTATGAAAAGGTAGTAAAACTGCAGGCCCATATCGGCATAAAACTTCGACTCGTAAAAAATGTAGATGTAGAAAGCCGAGGTTATTATGCCCAGCGGCCAGAGCCAAACCCTTTGCTTAATCTCAAGGTAAAGGTAAATAAGGCCGGTGATTGCACCAATTAACTCAATGTAGTTGTTTTGTAGCCAGTTCATTTTAAGGATAAAGGTTTAAGGATAAGGATAAAGGATAAAGGATAAAGGATAAAGGTAAAGGGTTAAAGGGTAAAAGGTAAAGATAGGGAATTTGCTCTTAGAGTTCAGGATTTTTAATGCTTTCTTACCCTGAATGCCAAAACCAACTCCCTATCTCTTAACATTTGCATTTACTAATCATCATTTTTTCAAATTAAAACTCGATGCCAACCCTAACCATAATATGTCTTTCGGCTTGGGGGTAGTAACCAATGCTTACATACTCAGGATCGCCGCTCTGGAATAGTGTGCGGTATACCCAGGCGTTGGCGGAGTACTTGATATTGAAAAAGTTGTTCACCGAAATCTGAGCAAAAATCGATTTATTCGATTTTGTCTTTAAACTATACTCTGTTATAAAGTTGTTAACCCAGTAAGGATCAAGGCTGCGGTTTCTGTTTTCGGTGTTATCGATATACTGCCTGCTAACATACTTGCTTAGCCACGAAAACTGAAAATTCTCAACAGGTATAATTGTAAAGCGTGTAAATGCTACCAGCGAAGGCGAGAACGATATTGTTGTGTTGCCGAGAGGTTCAGCTACAGGCGATTGCAGGTCGTTCCAATCGGTTGGATTATTGGTAAGGTTGGCAAAGTTTGTATAGTCCTTGATGATGTTCTTGCTCAGGGTTGTGTTTCCGTCAATTTTAAACCAGCTGGCTGGTTTAGCGGAAAAGGTAAACTCAAAACCGGTACGGTAGCTATTGGGAACATTAGCCATTCGGGCATAACCAACATCGGTGAGCTCGCCAGTAAGTACAAGCTGATCCTTGTAAAGCATGTAGTAGTAGTTGATATCAACCGAAAGGTTTTGTAAGCGCATGCGGTAGCCAATTTCCCAGTCGTTCAGCCTTTCGGGCTTAGGAGTAAAATCGGTTGAGCCCTTTTGTGCATCCTTTAGGTCGCTGCGGGCGGGCTCGCGGTGAGCAATTGCATACGAGATGTAAGCCTCGTGCCCTGAGCTAAAGCTATAGGTTGCCCCTACCTTGGGATTCAGGAAATTCCAGCTATGTTCCTGGTTCAATGCAATTACATCGGAGTCAATTCCCTTTAGCTTATAGCTAATACCCCTGTACTGAATGTCGGCAAAAACCGAAATGGCATCGGATACCTGCCAGATAGCCTTTGAGAATATATTCCAGTCGGTTTTTACACCATTGTTCCTGTACCACTCATATTTATTGGGTAAACCGATATTCATTTTACTCCAAAGAACTTTTCCAAAATGGTCGCCATCGTAACGGTTCCAACCTCCGCCGAATGTATACTCAAATATCCCTGAGCGGTAAAGCATTGTGGCTATCCCCCCGTAAAAGATGTTGTCCATCCATTTCTGCTGAATAAAGTCGGTACGTTTAATGATGGTATCGCGAATTGTAAAGTTTGGCAATCCGTATTTTGAGAGTTTACGATCGGGTTTATACTCCTCGTAGTAGCCTCTGCCATCGGTTAGGTGTAGGGTGATATTTGCGGTTAGGTTGTTTGTGAATGAGTGGGTACCCATGAGGTGGTAGTGGGTTTGCCAGTAATTATCTTTCTGATCGTCGTAGTAGCGGGTTACCCCTTGATCATCAACATACTCGCCAGCGGGATTGTAGCGGCGGTTAGTACTCATCATATAGTCGGGTGTGCCCTCCCATGTAATTCCGGTATGCTCCTCGCCATGAATAACATTTGCGCGAATAAGGCTGCGCTCGCCATTCCAGGCTGCAGTAACAAACATCGACCTGTGATCCGAGTTGGCTCGTTCGATATACCCGTCGGAGTGGAGTTGCGAGAACCGCCCTTCCATGCTGAACCCGTTCTTCATCAGGCCGGTAGCAATCCGTGCCGAAGTTTTCCAGGTATTGTACGACCCGCCAAGTAGGTCAACGGCTGCGTAAGGCTCAGGGGTAAGGGTTGTGGTTTGGAAGTTTACGCTAGCGCCAAAGGCAGGGGCACCGTTGGTTGATGTTCCAACCCCGCGCTGCACCTGTACATTATCGACCGATGCTGCAAAATCGGGTAAATCCACCCAGTAAACCCCCTGCGATTCAGCATCGTTGAGCGGAACCCCGTTAATGGTTACATTAATGCGGGTTGGATCGGTTCCGCGAATGCGGAAGGCTGTGTTGCCAATTCCAATGCCGCTTTCCGATGATACTACCACCGATGGTAACATTTCCAGCAGGTAGGGCGTGTCGCCTCCGGTGTTGGCCTGCTTAAGTTCCTGGCGGTTGAGCGTGGTTTGTGCAATGGGCATGCGGCTCGAAGCTCGGGTTGATGATACAACAACTGCATCGAGGTACTGCGACGATTGCTTTAGCTCAAGATTCAACTCCATATCGCCATTAACCTTAACCTCAACCTGAACGGATTCGTACCCCAGGTACGAGGCAACAAGGGTGTAACTACCCTGCCGAACCTGTGTAAGCCGATAGTACCCATTGAAACCGCTGAAGGTACCCAAAAAGGTGTTTTCCAGCTTAACGGTAGCACCCACCAACGGAGTGCCGTAGGTGTCGGTAATCTGTCCGTAAATGGTAAATCCCAGATTCTCGGTAGGATTTGCTTGCATGGTAAAACCTGCAAGCAGAAGTGCATAGAGCACAAATGCAATTTTTTTCATGTTTTTTTCCCTTTAAATAGTTAAACATAAACCAGGTTCGGGCATTTAAGCCGCAAATCCTGAATAACTATAAAGGGGGAAATTGTGAGATGTTGACAAACTCTTTTTCCCTTCGCCGGCATTACCCGGATCAGGTTCAAAGGGTATGATCTCAGCCCTAAGGGCACCCCCAAAAGTCAACTGCAAAGATAGCAAAAAAAAGTGTGAAGTGAACCGCGAGCGGTGAAAAGATAGCAAACTAAATGAATTGGACTTGCCTTATATTGCTCCATCGTATGAATCAAGGTGTCAGAAAGCCAGTTTCTCTTTGTTTTGTTTAATCCCATTATTTCGGAAAAAACTTCCCGGTAAAACTGGTTTTTGTCATGTTGAGCGCTAGCGAAACATCACATTAAACCGAGAGCCTTTGATTATGCCTGTTGAAAAATATTTCATAGTCTAGAGCCTTAATAAAATACCTTGAAATCGTCAAATGGAAATTTCATTTATCATGGTCAGGTTTTGGCTGTTTGGTTTTAGCGGTTTGGAATACGGTTGAAATGTGTATAAACATTCCAATAAAGCTATCGGGCTACAGCTTTACTATAAAAAGTATTTTATGAATTTATTCCCTACGGCTTTCCTTCAATACTGAGTAGAGGCTTTGGTAGAGCGAGTTTGGGTCAATGGGTTTGGTTATAAACTGGTTGCAGCCTAAGGCTATGCTTATTGCCCGCTCATTGCTGAAGGTGTGCGCAGTTTGCACAATAATTGGCACCTGGGCGTTGGTGGAGCGTATCCTTTTAATGGCATCGTAGCCATTCATCACCGGCATTTTGATATCCATAAGTATGGCGGCTATCTCGGGATGCTGATACTGGATCTCAGTTGCCAGTAGGCCATTATCAGCCTCAAGTATGTTAATGTCAAAGTCCTTGAGTACCGTTTTTAGGTAGTACATGCAGTTGGGGTCGTCCTCGGCAATAAGAATGGATTTGCCTTTGAGTAGGTTTTTCAGTTCCTGGAGTTCGTACCCGTAAACCTTTCCCCTATTTTGGGTTGTAGGAGCATTAATAGGTAATGTGAAACGGAAAGTGGAGCCCTTGCCCGTTTCCGATTCAACCCATATTCTGCCGCCCATAAGCTCAACCAACGATTTGCAGATAGCCAGTCCTAAGCCAGTACCACCGTACTGCTTGGTTATATCGGTATAGGCCTGACGGAAACGCTGGAAAATAATTTCCTGCTTGTCCTTGGCAATACCTATACCGGTATCGCTTACAAAGAACTCAAACTCATTGGTTTCGCTATTTATGTTGTAGCCAAATTCCACTTTCCCCTTATCGGTGAACTTAAGGGCGTTGTTTATAAGGTTTGTAAGAACCTGACGTAATCGCATGCGGTCGGCATTAACCATGGCCTTGGAGTCGGGCAGCGAGGTGGTGTAGTTAAAAGCTATTTCACGCTTGGGTAAGTCGGGGTTTGCGTTGTAGAAGAAAGTGTATATCTCGTTAAGCAGGTCGTTAATGTTAACCGCTTCGGGGTTAATGGTTAGCTGCCCAACGTCAATCTTTGAGATATCAATAATATCGTTGATTAGGGTAAGGAGATGATCGGCGCTGGTGCTAATTATTCCCAGGAATTTCTCGCGCTCCTGAGGCGTGGTATCAGGGAAGTTTCTGAGAAACTTGGCAAAGCCAATAACACCGTTTAGGGGTGTGCGAATTTCGTGGCTCATGTTAGCCAGAAATGCTGTTTTTAGCCTGTCGCTCTCCTCAGCCTTTTCCAATGCCTCAACAAGTGCCTTCTCGTACTGGGTGCGTTCGCTAATGTCGTTTGCAATACCCAAAACCCCAATGGTTTCACCTGTTGTAGACGTTAGCTTTTGCTTGAATATTTGAAGAATGTGCTTTTTGCCATCGGTAAAAGTAACCTCCTCGGTTGTTTCAATTGGCCCATCGGAGTTTAGTGCCTGCATATCGCTACGGCGGCATTGGGCAATCTCCTCCTCGGTCATGGAGAATTGCGATGTGCCATAGCCTATGTTTTGGCTAAACCATGGATTTATTATTGGGTATGAGCCGTCGGGGTTAACAACCCAAATGCCAAGCGGGGCATTGTCAACTAATGATTTTAATAGGTTGCGCTGTTGCTGAAGTTCCTGCTCCTGTTCCTTTTTAGCGGTAATGTCCTTTACTGCGCTAATCAGTCGGAAAGGTTTTCCGCTGCTATCGAATTCAGGGTAAACAGTATTCTCAATCCAGTACACTTTGCCATTTTTGGCCTTTATTCTAAACTCTAATGTAACTTTCTCGCCTTTCTGGGTGATAGTCCCAATGGCTTTCTTGAAAGCATCAATGTCGTCGGGGTGGACAATGGTTGCCCATTTTTCAAATGAATCAACATCTTCGGGCTTATAGCCAAGCTGAACCATTAGAGTGGAGCTTAGCCACTCACGTTTAAACGAGCCGTCGGGTTGAATGGTGAGTATTGAAGCCGAATCGGAAGTGAGCGATGATAGGATTCTGAAACGTTCCTCCTTGATGGTTAGCTCCTCCTGTGTTCGGTAAAGATCGGAAATATCCTCTACAATTCCCATTGCTCCCACAACCTGTCCGGTTTTAGGGTTGGTTAATGGCACTGCTTTCAGTAAAACGTAAACCTGAGCGTTGCTGGTTGTGGTTGTGTATGGCCCTTCGTAGTATCCGTTTTTTCCATCAAGTGCATCGAGTATGGCCGGCAATACCGATTTATCGTTAATTTTATGCATGTTCAAACCAACCAGCAACTCGCGCTTTGATTTGAGTATCTCAACAAAACGGTCGTTGCATTCGGTGATAACAGCATCGGTGTTATACTGAAATAAACCAATAGGCGATTTTTCAAATATCAGCCTATACTTAAGTTCGCCATCGTATTCAAAGCTACCTTCAAACCTCTTTTCGCCCACTTTTTTCTGAGCCATAGGCGTAGTAGATTTTTTCGTAAGATACGACTTTTACGGCGGTAATCCAAAAACTTTTTTAAGGGGTGCTGATTCACTGTCAGTTTAGTTGGTAAAAATCACTCCTTTTGTCATCCTGAGCAACCTGTCCCGCCTTGGCGGGGAGCGAAGGATCCCTCTGTATCGCTTTTTTTCAGGTTTCTCGCTTAGCTCAACATGACAAGCATTCCTAGCTAGACGTTTTGGGGATAGAGGGCTGAAAATATCATTAAGAAAGTAATGAAAATTTTCCTGCGCTCTGCTCAGGATAATAAGTGGAAGCAATGCAAACAATGGCTAAAATACGGCTTTTGCAATTTGTGCAATATTGTCGGCCTTACCCATGGTGTAGAAATGGATGGCTTTTACTCCCGAACTCTTTAGCTCCCTTGATTGTTCAATTGCCCATTCCACTCCAAGCTGCGCTACCTGGTTGTTTGTCTTACACTTTTCAAGTTCAAGAACCAGCGCTTGAGGTATATGAACATCGAACACCCTGGGAAGAATGCTAAGATGCTCCTTTATGCTGATGGGCTTCAGCCCGGGAATGATGGGGACAGCTATTCCGGCCTTACGGCATTTATCAACAAAGTTGAAGTAAAGCTTGTTGTCGAAAAACATTTGGGTAACTATGTAGCTTGCTCCGGCTTCAACCTTTTTCTTTAGGTAGTGAATATCCGACTCGCAGTTTGGCGATTCAGGGTGTTTTTCTGGGTACCCAGCCACCCCTATGCAAAAGTTAGTTGGTTTGGGTTTCTCCATCAGCTTTTCAAGGTAAACGCCACGGTTCAGGTCAGTAACCTGTTTCACCAGGTCAATGGCATACCTATGTCCTCCTGCCCTGGGTTCAAACCTGCCCGTAATCTTATCGGCATCGCCACGCACTGCGAGTATGTTATGTATTCCCAAAAAATCGAGGTCAATAAGGGCATCCTCTGTCTCGTGGGCGTCAAATCCGCCGCATATAATATGGGGGACAACGTCAATTGCGTACCTCTGCTGTATTGCAGCGGCAAGTCCAATGGTGCCGGGGCGCCGCCTAACCTTTACCGGAACCTGTATCCCATTTTCGTTGGGCATGTAAACCACCTCCTCGCGGTGGTAGGTTATATTTATATATGCCGGGTTGTAGGGCAAAAGCTTGTCGATTGTGGCAAAAATGGTTTCAATGTTATGCCCCTTGAGCGGCGGTAAAAGTTCAAAGGAAAAAAGCGTTGACTTTGAATTATTAAGTATATCGATTACCTTCATTTCATTAAATTTATTGGTTTGCTAAAAAGGTTGGAAACAATCGGGCTGCTTCGGTTGTACTAACACCAATTCGTTTGGCATAGTCCGCCAGCTGGTCGTTATCAATTTTACCAACGTTGAAATACTTGCTTGCACTACTGGCAAAGTAGAAGCCTGCCACTGAGGCCAATGGGTTCATGGCCATATTCTCAGTAAGGCTTATGGAAGCATTCCGTGGGATATCGAGAAGCTGAAAAATCCATTGCTTACCACGATGATCGGGGCAAGCCGGGTAACCCGGAGCAGGCCTTATGCCTACATATTTTTCCTGCAGCAGCTGTTCCACGGTTAGCGACTCGTTGGGTGAGTAGCCCCAGAAGTCCTTTCGGATTTTTAGGTGTAGCCACTCAGCAAAAGCTTCGGCAAGCCTGTCGGCCAAAATTTGAATCATAATGGCGGCAAAGTCGTTTCCATTTTTCCGGTATTCCTCAATAAGTGTTGCAGTGGTGGAGCCAGTAGTAACCGCAAAACATCCTAACCAATCGTTAATGCCTGAATTTGCTGGCGCAATAAAGTCGGAAAGGCATAGATTTGGCTCGCCCTCGGGCTTTTGCTCCTGGTTTCGCAGGAACGGCAAATGGGTTAGGGGCGATGTTCGGGTTTCGTCGGTGTACACAATAACATCGTCGCCACTGGAAGCGGCTGGGAATATTCCGTAAACCCCTTCGGGGGTTAAAAGTTTCTGGTCAATGATTTGCTTGAGCATGGCCACGGCTTCCGCTTTAAGTTTTTGTGCTTCGCTGCCATGAACAGGATCGGTAAGTATATCGGGGTAACGGCCCTTTAAACCCCATGCCCTGAAAAAGAATGTCCAATCGATATAGGGAATTAGCTCATTTACATCGATATTGCTTAAGGTATTGATGCCTGTTTGCTTCGGCTTAACTGGTTTGTAGTTTTCCCAGTTCAGCTTAAGGCTATTTTTGCGAGCTTGCTCAATTGGAACTAAAACAGTTTTACTTCCTGAATAACTTTCGCGTAGTTGCTGGTAACGCTTTCGGTAGTCATTTATGGTACTTGCGGACTTGTCAGTGCTCAGCAAGCTGGCAACAATGCCGCTTGCCTGTGAGGCATCCCTAACATGGACGACTGTTCCCGGGTATTCAGGTGCGATTTTCAGGGCAGTATGCAGTTCCGATGTGGTAGCACCACCAATGAGAACCGGGATGTTAATGCCGTTTCGTTTTAGTTCCTTTACCACATGTACCATCTCGTCGAGCGAGGGTGTGATAAGGCCGCTAAGGCCAACAATATCGGCTTTACTTGCTTTTACTTCTTCCACAATTCTCTCGGCAGGTACCATAACCCCCAAATCGATGATGCTGTAACCGTTGCAGGCGAGAACCACACCAACAATATTCTTACCAATATCGTGAACATCGCCTTTTACGGTTGCCAGTACTATTTTCTTTTGTTCTGTCCTCTGTGAATCCATTGCTTGCGCTCCGAGGTAGGGTTCCAAAACCTTTACAGCCTGTTTCATTACGCGCGCACTTTTAACAACCTGAGGTAGAAACATCCGACCTGTACCAAAAAGATTGCCTACTTCGCGCATTCCATCCATCAATGGCCCCTCAATTACACCGATAGGCGATTTCAGCTTGTTGTAGGCTTCCTCCACATCAACCTGAATAAACTCATCGGTTCCCTTGATAAGCGAGTGCTTAAGCCTTTGCTCAACGGGTAGTAATCGCCAATCGTCGGTTTTGTGATACTGCAGGTCGGTTTCTTCAAGCTTACTGGCATAGGCCAAAAGCCTTTCGGTTGCGTCGCGCCGGCGATTTAGCACTAAGTCCTCAGTGAGTTTAAGTAGATTTGGTTCAATATCGGTGTAAACCATCAGCAGCGATGGGTTTACAATACCCATATCCATACCTGCCTGAATGGCGTGGTAAAGGAATACCGAGTGAATGGCCTCCCTTACCAGGTTGTTGCCCCTGAACGAGAATGAAAGGTTACTAACGCCACCGCTAACCTTGGCGTAGGGTAGGTTCTGTTTTATCCATTTAATGGTTTCAATAAAGCTAACGGCTTGTGTTGAATGTTCAACCATGCCTGTTCCAATGGCAAGGATATTTGGGTCGATAATGATATCCTCAGGCGAAAAGCCAACCTTTTCGGTTAAAATTCGGTAGCTACGTTCAGCAACGCGACAGCGGTGCTCGGTAGTAACAGCCTGCCCGCTTTCGTCGAAAAGCATCACAACCACTGCGGCGCCATACCGTTTAATAACTTTTGCCCTACGGGCAAACTCCGTTTCACCCTCTTTCAAACTTATTGAGTTTACTAAGCTTTTCCCCTGAGTGCATTTCAGCCCTGCCTCAATTACATCGAAACGCGATGAATCAATCATTACAGGAATACGCGCAACGTCGGGTTCCGATGCAATCAGGTTTAGGAATTCAGTCATTGCTCTTGGAGCATCAATTAGGGCGTCGTCCATGCAAATGTCAATAGCCTGGGCGCCACCCTCAACCTGTTCGCGGGCAACCGAAAGGGCCTCGGCATACTTACCTTCGGCTATCAAGCGGGCAAACTTTTTTGACCCTGCCACATTGGTTCGCTCGCCAATGTTGATGAAATTGCTTTCGGGTCTTATCTCAAGCAATTCCAAACCGCTTAGTCGAGTATGACGTGGAATTTCTGGTATAATCCTGGGTTTATAGCGTTGGGCCAGGTTGGCAACAAGTTCAATATGCTTTGGGGTGGTTCCGCAACATCCTCCTACAATGTTTACCAGCCCATTGGCTAGCATATGCTCTACAATTTCAGCCATTTCCTGTGCCGATTGGTCGTATTCCCCAAACTGATTTGGTAGCCCGGCATTGGGGTGTGCGCTAACAAAAAATGGTGTAATAGCCGAAAGCTCCTCGAGAAACGGATACATCTGTTCTGCGCCAAAGGCGCAGTTCAGGCCAATGCTTAGGAGCGGGAAGTGCGATACAGAGCAGACAAATGCCTCAAGGGTTTGCCCGGTAAGCAATCGTCCCCCGTTATCGGCTATGGTTGCCGACACCATAACAGGAATATCGATACATCTGCGTTCAAGTATCTCTGAAATGGCAAACAGCGCAGCTTTGGCGTTAAGAGTGTCGAATATGGTTTCAATTAGCAGGATATCAACCCCACCATCAATAAGCGCTTCAGCTTGCTCTGTGTATGCGCTTACAAGCTGGTCAAAGGTTACTGCACGGTAGCCAGGACGCTCCACATCGGGCGACATGCTGGCAGTACGGTTGGTTGGCCCTATGGAACCGGCTACAAATCGCGGTTTTTGTGGATTGGCATTACTGAACTCATCGGCAATGGAACGGGCAAGCCTTGCTCCGGCAAGGTTTAGCTCGTAAACCTTGTGCTCCAGCCCGTAGTCCGATTGCGAAATTCGTGTGGAGTTAAAGGTGTTGGTTTCAATTATGTCGGCTCCAGCCTCAAGGTAGGCACGGTGTATCTGCCCTATCACATCGGGGCGGGTAAGGTTAAGCAGGTCGTTGTCGCCCTTAAGGTTTACGGGGTGATTCTTGAAAATATCGCCTCTAAAATCCTCTTCCTTTAGCCTATTCCTTTGAATCATGGTGCCCATGGCACCATCCAGCACCAGTATCCTGCTTTTCAGTAACTCCCTCAAAACTGTTGTTTTTTCCATAAAATCGATGTTCAGAATGCATCAACAATAGGTTGGTAATCATCAGCACAAGTTACCCTGCTTGATAGTGCCTTGTCAATAGGGTTAAACCTAAAGTTACCGGTAAAAGCAAGAAACAGGTTTAACTTTGGAAGCAACTCCTTTACTCTGATAAGCTCATTGAGCTTTACCCATGCTATTTCCCATCGGTAATCAGCGGCAAAATGTTGTTCTGTAACCTTGCGTTCTCCAAAAATACTGACATCAGTTAGGTTGTGGTATCGGATATAGAGCTCCAGCTCAACGTCTGTTGAATAGGCTGGTGGTGTAAAGTATTTTTGCTTTTTATACTCGTAGCGGTAGTTATGGAAGCGAGCTGTAATATCGCTCAGCACAGCCGAACCGGTTGGGTATCCGCCCGCACCCTTACCAAACATGAATTGCCGGTCGTAGTATTGACCCTCAATAACCACCCCGTTAAACTCATTCTCAACATTATAGATATAGTCCGAGGGCTCTACCAGTGTTGGGATAACAAAAAGTGTAAAGTAGTCGGCATTTAGCTTTTGGAGCTGAGCAACCAACTTGAACTTTTTCCCCTTTTCGCGGGCAAACTGTATGTCGTAAGCCTTAAGATTGCTTATGCCATAGCAGAAGGCATCGCTAGGGTGAACGTATGTACCAAATCCATGCACGGCAAGTATTATCAGCTTATAGAGTGCATCGAATCCTAGCACATCAAAATCGGGGTTGCTTTCGGCAAAGCCCAGTTCCTGTGCTTGTTTTAGCGCCCAATGATAATCCACCCCTTGGCTGAATACGTTGGAAAGGATATAGTTGGTTGAGCCATTAAGGATGCCACGAATCGATTTTAAAAGGTCGTTGTCGTAGTATTCTTCAAGGTTCCGAATTACAGGTATGCTCCCGCATGCTGAAGCATCGTAAAGCAAAGCCGCTCCCGTTTCATGCTGTATGGCAATTAGTTCCGGAAGATGGTGTGCCAGCATGGTTTTGTTCCCTGAAACCACACTCTTGCCGCTAAGTAACGCCGATTTTACGATGTGGTATGCTTCATCGGCGTTATCGATAAGTTCAACAATCAGGTTAATTTCCTCATCGTTAATTATATCCTTTGCATTGTAGGTAATTAATTCGTGTGGAACCTCCCTGTTTTTATGGCGTTGCTTAACACAGATGCGCTTTATGTATGCTTTGCTTTTTGGAATTTCGGAAATTACGTGGTAAAGCGCATTGCCCACATTGCCAAGTCCGAAAAGACCAATAACCTGTTGGTTTACTCCGTTTGACTTTAAGTTTTTACGTGTATTTGTGATTGTTAAAGTTTCCATTTCTGTTGATTTTTTAAAGGTTGATGAATTCGCTGATAATTGATGTTAGCTGTTGGTACTCAATCAGAAATCCATCGTGGCAGAACTGGGAATGAATTTCGCGGTAAACCGCGCTTGGGATGTGGTTTGCAATGAAATGTTGCTCCTCAACCGGGAAAAGTATATCGCTATCGATACCCACAACCAGTGTTCGTGCTTTTATTGAGTTTAACGCCGCTTCATTGCTCACTCTACCTCTGCCCATGTTATGGCTATCGAGCATTAGGCTCAGGGAGAAATAGGAGTAGGCGTCGAACCGCTTAACCAGTTTATCGCCCTGGTAGTCCTGGTATGTACAGGCTTTAAAGTCCGATAGCTGATTTGGGTCACTATCCTGTTGGGTAAGGTTGTAGCTGCTGCGTCCGCGGTAGCTAAGCAGCGCAATACTACGCGCTGCTTTAAGCCCTGCTTTACCTCCTTTTGGATTAGCACCGTCAAAGGTTCCATCGGCAAGTATGGCAAGCCGTTGCGATTGGCTGAATGCTTTAACCCAAGGCGATGCCTCGGCAGCAGTGGCAATCAGTATAAGATTCTCGGTTGTGCCTGGATACAAACATTCCCATTCCATGGCCTGGAATCCGCCAATTGAACCGCCGGTTAATACCCATATCTTGTCAATACCAAGGTGCTCCTTAAGGATTTGGTGCGCAGTTACTACATCGCGGAAGGTAACTAACGGAAAGCTCCTGAGGTAAGGTTTGCCTGTTTTTGGGTTAACGCTCATAGGCCCGGTTGAGCCATAGCATGAGCCAATGATGTTAGCGCATACAATAGTGTATTTTTCAGGATCGAACAACCTCCCTTGTCCAACCATCTCGGGCCACCAGTCGGCCGGATTGCTGTTGGCCGTAAAGGCATGGCAAATCCAAATAACTCTCTTGGGATTTTTTTGAATATCGCCTAGTATATGGTAACGAATGTTTACATCGTATAGCACTTCGCCACATTCAAGTTGGAGTGTTTTAAGTTCCAGGTTGCCTTCCGTTACTTTCATGTCGGTTTTTTTAAAAGATTTCTGCCACAATGTATTAAATTGCTTTGAGTTAGCTAAAGATTTTTTGAAAAGCCTGTTCAAAGTCTGCAATAATATCGTTGATGTGCTCAATGCCAACCGAAACCCTAAGTAGGTTTGGCAACACGCCCGCTGCAAGGCGTTCCTCTTCGCTAAGTTGTTGGTGAGTTGTAGCAGCGGGTTGGATAATCAACGTTTTGGCATCGCCAACATTAGCAAGGTGGCTAACAAGCTTAAGGCTATCGACAAACATTTGGGTTTGCTCCAGGTTACCCTTGAGTGTAAATGTCAATACTCCCCCAAAGCCATTTTTAAGGTATTTTTTTGCTTGAATGTGGTTTGGGTCATCGGGTAGTCCGGGGTAGCAAACCCTTTCAACATACCTGTTTGTTTTGAGCCACTTGGCAAGCGCAAGGGCATTGCTGCAATGCTTTTCCATGCGCAGCGATAAAGTTTCAATTCCTTGTAATATTTGAAAAGCATTGAAAGGGCTGATGGCTGGGCCAAAATCGCGTAACCCTTCAACCCTTGCCCTAATGGCAAATGCAATGTTTCCATGAGGGCTATCCTCGCCAAATGCAGTCCAGAATACTAACCCATGGTAACCCTCCGATGGCACCGAAAACTGTGGAAATTTTCCGTTTCCCCAGTTGAAGTTGCCTGCATCAACTATGGCACCACCCATGCTGGTTCCGTGCCCTCCTGCCCATTTGGTTATCGATTCCACAACAATGTTAGCCCCCCATTCAATGGGTCTGCATAGGTAACCAGCACCTGCAAAGGTGTTATCAACAATTAGTGGAATTTGGTGTTGGTTTGCCAGGGTTGCAAGTGCCTTAAAATCGGGAATGTTAAAGCTTGGGTTTCCAATGGTTTCAACGTAAATGGCTTTGGTTTTACTATCAATCAAGCATTCAAAATCTTCCGGTTTAAGGCTTTTTGCAAGCCTTGCCTCAATGCCCAGGCGTTTAAGGGTGACCTTAAACTGGTTATGGCTTCCGCCATACAGGTAGGGAGAGCTCACGAAATTATCGCCTGACTCCATAATGTTGGTAAGCGCTATAAACTGCGCCGCATGCCCCGACGATACCACCACAGCCGCTTTGCCTCCCTCTAGTGCAGCAAGCCGTTGCTCAAGTACATCGGTTGTAGGGTTGCTTAATCGTGTGTAAATATGCCCAAACTCCTTTAAGGCAAAAAGGTTTGCCCCGTGCTCTGAATTCCGGAAAAGGTACGATGTGGTTTGGTATATGGGTACAGCCCGCGAAAGCGTGTTTGTATCCACCCCTTGCCCTGCATGAACCTGCAGGGTGTCAAAATGATATGTATTGTTCATTGTCTCAATATTTTTATTGGAAATGGTAAAGTGTAAGATTTTTGCCTATGCGTAGGCAATTGTTTAGCCCGCCGCAAACGGCATGCAGGCTAAAACCAATAGGTTTTATGAATTAGCTATTGCGCGCAGGGGCGCATTCGCATTGAAAGAGAGTGGGAAAGCCTAAAAAGTAAATTTTTTAGCGCAAAAGAACTGATTGCGCACAATTCAATACTGTTGAGATGTTTACTTTGCATAACATCAGAGTTTAGAGTTATAATTACCCTCTCGGGTCAGGTTTTAGCACCTTGCCTTTTGGGGGGCAGGTTGCTAGAGCTTCATTGAGCCTGTTCTCTCCGCTCTTCTCTATAATTCAAACCCTTCTTTATCTAAAAAGAATGGCATTCGATGGCAACAAATATATAAAAAATTCTAATTATGAAGTTTATGGCGGTAAAACTTATATTAAATTTTGAATTGATTAAATGTGGTAAACTATTAATAGTAGGTTGACAGCAGGAATGCGATAAGGTTACTTATTCGAACCCTTTGTCCTAATAAAAATCATAGCAATAGCAGTGGTTAAAATTCCCATTACCAATGCACCAATAGCACTCTGAATAGCAAAATTTTTGTAGTTGAAAAAGGCTTCAGCTTCGGCAACAGACTTGTAATAACCCAATTCCACAGAACGTTTTATAACATTTGGGAAATACTCGGGTGAAATCACATACGATATTATCCACTGGGTTAAGGGGCTTAAAATCGCAATGAATAGGGAGAGCACAATACCAGTAATTAAGCCATTCAGGTAGCTCATGTTGCCATGAAAGAAATTTTGTTTTTTATCCTTTAATGCCAGAACCATAACAGCTATAGCCGGGATAGCAAAAAGATTTGTGAGGTAATACTGGTAATCAATATATTTCCCGTGTAACCCCGATACCTTTTCTAGCACCATCCAAGCCAAGGTCATTAGCGAAAATATTAATGCCCATTTGGCTTCAATTCGGAATCTACCCATATTTTACTAGATTATGGTTTGTTTGAACAAGTTCTTTGATTAAACCCAGCAAGAATCAAAGTATTCCATTATGGCCTTGTCTTTTGGAAGGCAGTGGAATCGTTAAGGCTAATCTTTTCGTACTTTGGTTTTACCACTTCCCGGCCTTCGCTCGAAATAAAACCCCAAAGGCCATCGCGCTCCACAAGAGCCCAACCCCTCTGCACCTGGTCAAAAGGCATGATCTGGGTGTACTGGGGTTTAATGATTTCCTTGCCCTCGGAGTTAATAAATCCCATGTAGTTGTCGCGCTGTACTAACGCCCAACCCTTTTGGTACTCATTAAACTGACCGATTTTTGAGTATTGTGGCTTGACAATTTCTCTCCCTTCGCCATTGATAAAGCCAAGAAAACCATCCTTTTCAACCAATGCCCAATCCTTTTGGTATTCGCCAAACGGATGCACCTTCTGGTACTGGGGTTTTAGAACTTCCCTTCCATCGAGCGATATAAAGCCAATTAATCCATCTTTCTCAACCATGGCTAAGTTTTTGTAGAACTCGCCGATAGGGTAAATTTTACTATAAATTGGCTTGATGATTTCGCGACCCTCAACCGATATGAATCCAAACTTACCGTTCACCTCTACCATTGCCCATCCGCGGTTAAAGTCGCCAAAGGGGTAAATTTTTGTGTACAGGGGTTTGATAATCTCTTTGCCCTCGGCCGAGATAAATCCAAAAAATCCATCCTTTTCAACCATTGCCCATCCCCGTTGAAACTCATCGAAAGGATGAATACGTGTGTATTGAGGCTTAATAATCTCCTTTCCGGTGCTGGAAATAAATCCAAAAGAGCCACCCTTTTCCACCAAAACCCAGTCGTTGGGGTATGGCCCTTTAGGTTGCCGCTTTTTACCCCCGGCTTGCTGCCCATGTACAAAACTAAACGCCAAAACAGCAATTAGTGCGAGTAGATATTTTTGCATAGCCAACATATTAATGTTAGGGCACAAGTATAAATACTTGCTTCACTATCATACAAACCTACATGATTTTTCTTAAAAATCATATAGGTTGATAAAAAAAGTAGGCAAAGTATAAGCATTTTGCATATGAATCAGTAATCTTCGAAAATCAATTTCCATCACAACCTATTAAAAATCTATATGTCACAAAATTTGAGTATGGAGAGTCAGTGTCGTTAAGTTATCAAAGTAAACACTCCATTAGTCATCCTGAGCGTAGCGAAGGATCTCTAATCGACCCATTGAGATGTTTCGCTTGCGCTCAACATGACAATAGTTTCACGAACAACGAGCAACGACTCACGAACAACGCTACTTGTCATTTCGAGCTAGTCGAGGAATCTCATTAGTGAAGAATTGTAGGTGCTAAGAGATGCTTCAGCGAGCTCAGCATGACAATAGATTCACGAATAACGAGCAACGAACAACGAGCAACGAAGACCGTTTCCAGCCCCGTAGGGGCGTAACATTTGTACCCCCATGAATACTCCCATGTTTTGCGATGCACGCAATACAAAGCCCAAAGAGCTAGAAGGAAACGTTGCATCGCAACTGAAATACATGGCAAAGAGCCTTCTAAAAGTTCTTTCTTGTCTTGATACAAGAAAGAACCAAAGAAAATCAAGGCTGAAAAGCCCGACCCGATGGGTACCCCGCGGGTGGAACTGCCACGCGATACTATTCGCCACGCCTACGGCGTGGCTCATGTGGTATCGCTTACTATAACCGCCGCCACGTTCCACCCCCGACCCATTCTCGGGTCAGGCTTTTATGCCACTGCTTGCTTCTTCCGATCAATTTCCTTTCAAGGAAAAGGGCTTGGGGTGAGGTCAATTTTACGAACAACGAAAAACGACTCACGAACAACGAACAACGCGTCAAGCCCCGTAGGGGCGTAATTTAGTTTTTACTGAAGTGCCCAACTCGGTTAACATGCTAAATAACAAACCATCAATGTCTTACTTGGAGGTTTTGAACTTAGGCGCTATTCTGTGTTTTGTTCCCTGCTCGTAGGAGTATGCTGCTTCAATAAGTGTTGACTCACACCAGGCGCGCCCAATGAACGAGATACCAACAGGCAAACCATCAATATTCCCCATTGGAACGGTAATGCTTGGGTAACCAGCCATGGCTGCATACGAAGTGTTCCCACCTATATAATTATCACCTAAAATCAAATCGGTTTTCCATGCAGGTGAACCTGTTGGAATTATGAGTAGGTCAAGTTTGTTTTCGTCCATCACTTTATCAATTCCATTCTGCCTTATCCCTTTTTGCATGGTCTCAAGTGCCTTTATATATTCAGGCGAGTTTAGGTCGCCTTTGCCTTGAGCAAGTTCAAGTAGATGTTGGTCAAAGTGGCGCAGCTCAATAGTGTCGGCACGGTTAAAAGAAATTAACTCCTCTAAGCTTTTAATTGGTGCTTTTTCGCCTAAACTGGCAAAGTATCGGTTAAGCCCATCCTTAAACTCATAGAGCAACACCTGAAATTCTGCACTGTTTACTTCTTGAGGTATGGGCAGGCTAACCTCAAACACCTCGGCTCCAAAACGGCGCAAATCGCTTATGGCCTTGCTCATGAGCGTGTCAACCTTATGGTGAAAGCCCGATGCGTTGGTAATAAATCCAATACGTTTTCCCATTAGCCCGTCAAGTCGGAGGAACTGGGTGTAGTCGTTATAAAACCTGGCGTTAGGGTCAAGTGTTTTTGGGTCGTTTGGGTCGGGGCCAACCATTGCTCCAAGGCAGTAGGCCACATCGGAAACCGAACGGCACATGGGGCCTGGTGTGTCCTGGGTGAACGAGATGGGAATTATACCGCTGCGGCTAATAAGCCCAACTGTGGGTTTTAGGCCCACAATCCCGTTGTTGTTCGACGGGCACATGATTGAACCATCAGTTTCAGTGCCAATGGCAAATGCACAAAGGTTAGCCGATACGGCCACGCCCGACCCCGAACTTGACCCACAGGGGTTTCTGTCAAGCTCGTATGGGTTTCGGGTTTGCCCGCCAACTCCGCTCCATCCGCTCGATGAACGACTCGCCCTAAAGTTAGCCCATTCGCTCAGGTTTGCCTTGGCTATTATTACTGCACCGGCTTCGCGAAGCTTTGCAGCAATCCAGCTATCGCGTCCTACATAGGAGTTCCTTAAAACCGTTGCACCGGCAGTGGTTGGCATAGAGTCACGCGTATCAATGTTATCCTTTAGGATTACAGGAATTCCATGAAGTGGGCCACGAACCTTGCCTTGTGCTAATTCCTCATCTAACTCCCTGGCTATTTTTAGCGCATCGGGATTGATGGCTATAACCGAGTTCAGGCAAGGGCCTTCTTTATCAAGGAGTTCAATGCGTTTCAGGTAGTCGTTTACAACCTTCTCCACGGTAAAGCGCTTTTCGCGATAACCGTCCTGCAGCTGTTTTATGGTAATCTCTTCCAGGTATGCAGTGCTGTCAATATCTGACGAGCCTTGCCTTTGGCACGATACCAGTGTCGCTGCAACAGCTATTATTAATATGATTTTGATTTTCATGGTATTTTGTTTTTGGCAATCGAAATTTAGTGAAAAAAATAAAGGCAGTCAATTAGGGACTGCCTTTATTGTAATACTGTAATAGGAACTACTTGCTGAAAAGTGTTTTTTCTTTGATTTTTACTAGTTTGCCGTATTTAGCAAGGCTCTTCATATCGATATTCTTTTCATCGCCAACAATCATGTAAACAACAGGGTTGTTTTTCATGCGATCCTTGTAGAATTCATCAATGTTTTCCCATGTTAAACCCCGGTAAATTGGTAGTTTAATAATTAGTGGATCAACCGGAAAGCCTCTTTTTTTCCACACATCAACAGTTGATGAAATATTACGGAAGTTTGGCCGGCTGGTTTGTGCCGATAGCTCCAGATGGCTTTTAATCATCTCAATACGTTCAGGTTTTGCTGGCATTTGCCTGATAAGGGTATCGAGGGTTTCCATAGCAATAAGCGTTTTATCGGACTGGGTTCCAACATAACCAATAAAGTTAACCGGTTTACCATTTTCTAGCGGGTAGCGGAACGAGCCCCCTGTAGAATATGCCAGTGAGCGGTATTCGCGTATTTCCTGAAGCATTAAGCCGGAAAAACCTCCGCCAAAGTAGTCGTTAAAGGCATCGATGTATGCAGCATCACCAATTTCAAAGGGTTTGCCATTAATAAATACAAACATCTTGCTTTGGCGTGCCTTTGGTTTATTGACAAAAAGGATGGTGTTTTCGGTGTACTGTTTAGCAGGTTTATCGAGGGGTGTTGTGTCAACCATAGGGCTTGAGGAGAGTGGTAAGTAGCTGGCTATTATATCGGAAATTTTATCGGCACTGGTGTTACCGCAATAGCTTATGGTGGCAGTATAACCAGCCGCTTGCTTAAAAGCATCAACCAACTCTTGGGCTTTTAGCTTTTTTACACTGCTCATGGATAACCGTTTGGTATAGTAGGAATCATCGCCATATAACCCATATTCAACTAGTGCATCGGCCACGTTGTCGGGTTCGGAGCGTTCCATCTTACGCGTTGCCTTCTCGTTGGCTACAATCGTTTTAATTTTTGATTGTTCAAGTTTGGGGTCGCTAAGCAGTAAGCCAACAAGTTTGAGTGTGGGTTCCAGGTTGCTTTCAATGCCATTAATGTTTATTGTAGTTTTATTTTCATTAGCCCAGATGTTATACGATGAGCCTAACTTGGCAAATTCAGTTTTCAGTGCGTTTACATCGTATTCGCCTGCTCCGGCTAAAGCCATACCCTGTGCAGCAAATCCAAGCAATGGCAGTGAAGTTTTACCTACTTTAAACTCAATATTCAAAGAGAAAATATCGTTCTTGGGGTTTTCAACGCATTGGATCCTATGCCCACCGGCAAGTTCAACCACTTTCAAATCTTTATCAAAATCAATGAACTTAAAGTTAGGGGTGCGAATAGGGAGCGAGTCGAAATGCTGGGCATAAGCGCTTCGGGCTTTTGTATTTGAGAGTAGGGGCTTGAAGTCGGGCTTGGCTATCTTTTCCTTTTTGGGGAAGCCCATTTTGGAGTAAAAGGCAAGGTAGTTAGGGCCAAAAACCTCGTTAGCAATAGCTACAATATCGGCCTTGGTTATCGATTTTACCTTTTCGGGGTAGGTGAACGCCTCATCAACACTTTTACCTTGGGTGAAGGCTTCGCTGAGGGTTAATGCTCTGTTCTGAATATTTTCGAGTTTTGTGTTAGTGTTGCGGTAAATTTCAAGCTTTATTGCTTCCAACAGGCTCTCATCAAATTCCCCTTTTTTAAGCTTTTCAATTTCAGAGAGAACCAATTTTTCGGCATCTTCAAGTTTTTGACCAACCACCTTGGGAACAACAAGAAGGATTATTGCTCCGTGGTCGTAGTATGGCATCATCATGGCTTGAGCTGCAAGCAATTTTCCATCGAGCGTTAGCTTGTCCAGCAAACCGGTAGAGTAGCTGTTGTTAAGTAATCGGGTAGTAACATCGAGCAAAGGCTTACGGGGATCGGTAGCGTTTGGAGCGCGATATCCAAGTATTGCAAGCTTTATAGGGCTAAGTTTTGCCTCGTGGAATTCGCGTCCGTTAAAGGGAGCCTCATCCCATTTTCGGGGTTCAGGCAGTTCTCGGGGCTGCCATTTGCCAAACTTTTCTTCAATGGCGGGAATAATTTCATCGGAATTAAAATCGCCCGATAGGATTAGGGCCATGTTGTTGGGCACATAATATGTTTTGAAAAACTCATACATTTTGGTAAGCGAAGGATTCTTTAAATCCTCAATGCTTCCTATCAGGGTTTGTTGTCCATAAGGGTGATTTTTGAAAAAATATTTCTGGAATTCCTCAAGTAAACGGGTTTGGAACTGGTCGTTGTAAAGGTTTTTCTCCTCATAAACCACTTCGAGTTCTGCCTGAAAACCTCTAAATACGGGTTCAGTGAACCGATGGGCGTATAGGTCGAGCCAACGTTCCACCTGGCTTGCCGGAAATTTGTTGTAGTATAGGGTGTAATCAGGACCTGTGCCGGCATTAATTAGGGTTGAACCCATTTCATTCAGCAGGTTATTCATCTCGTTGGGTATGGCATATTTGTTTGCCTCAACGGACTCTTCGTTTATCGCTTTCTGAATTAATGCTCTTTTTTCGGGATCTTTGGTTTTGCCAAGCGAATCGTAAAGCTGAAATATCCTGTCGATATGTGGTTTCTCCTTTTCCCAGTCAATGGTTCCCAGCGTGGTTGTTCCCTTAAAAAGCATATGTTCCTGGTAGTGGGCCATTCCGGTAGCATCGGCGGGGTCGTTTTTGCCGCCAGTTTTCACTGCAATCAGACCAAACACTTCGGGTTGGTCGTGTTGTTCATCAAGTATAACAGTTAATCCGTTGGGCAAGGTAAATTGCCTGATTGTTTGGGTTTGAGCAAATGACTGTAGCGCAATGGCAATAAGTGCAAATGCAATAATTTTTTTTAAAAATTTCATAGTTTTAAATGGTTTACGTTTATTGGTTAGCCTATGGATTTTGTTAATTGTAAAGATAAAAAATCTTACTTAGTTGACTGACTGTTTAAGATTTTACTTTTTAAGGGCGTTATTATTCCCCAAAAAAAACAAAACCGGAAAAGTTCAGGGTTGAACTATTAATCCGGTTTTGCTTAAAATAAGTTATCTGGGTTTTAAAGTTTCTATCGTCACACAAAAGATATCCTTTTACCCTTTATCCTTTATCCTTATCTATCTTACTCAATCACGGTTACCCATCCATGCTTATCTTCAAGCTCGCCGTATTGAATACCAACCAGGGTTTCGTAAAGTTTGGTTGAGATTGGCCCAGGTTTTCCATCCTTGCAGAAAGTGTAAACCTTACCAGTTTCCAAATCCTTAATCTCGCCAATAGGCGAAATAATTGCGGCTGTACCACATGCTCCAACCTCCTCAAAGGTTTCGAGTTCTTCAACGGGTACAGGCCTGCGTTCTACTTTAAGTCCTAAATCCTCGGCTAGTTGGACAATGCTCTTATTGGTTATTGAGCCCAATATAGATGTTGACTTAGGGGTGATATAGGTGTTGTCCTTGATCCCGAAGAAGTTTGCTGCACCAATCTCATCGATATACTTTTTCTCCTTGGCATCGAGGTACATTGGTGAGCTGTATCCTGCTTTGCGGGCTTTCTCTACCCCCCGAAGACTGGCTGCGTAATTTCCGCCAACCTTAAAGGTACCGGTACCCAGTGGGGCTGCTCGGTCGCTATCGCGAACAATGGCAATTTTAACAGGGTTGAAGCCTTCCTTGAAGTATGGCCCTACGGGAGTAACAAACACAACAAACATGTATTCCTTAGCAGGCCGAACGCCAACCTCGGCGCCAGAGCCAAATAGCAAAGGCCTAATGTAAAGCGATGCTCCAGTTCCGAATGGCGGTACAAACTCCTCGTTCAGTTTTACGGCTTTAACCACTGCTTCGTAAAAAAGTTCTTTGGGCACTGGTGCCATTAAAATCCCCTCAGCTGAGTGTTGAAGCCGCTGGGCGTTCTCATCCCATCGGAAAAGACGAATTTTCCCATCTTTACCCCGGTAGGCCTTCATGCCCTCAAAGGCCTCTTGGCCGTAATGCAGGGCCGTAGCGGCCATGTGAATGTTAATATATTCTGAATCCGATACCTCAAGGCTGCTCCATTTACCATCCTTGTAATAGCATCGAACGTTATAATTGGTTTTAACGTAACCAAAAGGAAGATTCTTCCAGTCTAAATTTTGCATGATTCCAACAGTTTAATGAATTGGACATATTGTGATATGACAAAGTTAAAGTAATTCTGTTTTAATCGCTTCATTTTTTTAGATGTTTTACAACAAAAAGGTTTAAAATGTAAGTTTAGTTAGTAAAATGGTAATAATTTGAAAGATACATTTCAGTTATGTAAAAAAAACGCACGCAATCATTCAGCGCGCGTTAATTTGGGTAGGAGTGTATTAGGAAAAATTAAAACCAACAATGCCTTTTTTTATGACAAAATCATGTGTGTTAGTTTTTAGGATATTACTCGGAATGACAAGTAGCGTTGTTCGTGATTCGTTATTCGTAAAAAGAACCTTGTGTATTAACCTCCTCTAAACTTTATCCATTATCCTTCGTGATAACAGGGGGGCGCTTATTGTTCAATCCCATTTAACGGCTCACGTTTAACGGTTCACGGTTCACGGTTCACGCTTTACCCTTTATCCTTTATCCTTTATCCTTTATCCTTTATCCCTTATCCTTTATCCCTTATCCCTTACCCTTGTCCTTCCGGCCAAACCGATGCTTGCACCTGTGCAATATGTACCTTGCGGAGTAAAAACATGCAGAGTCGCGATTGCCCTATGCCTCCCCCAATGCTTTGTGGAAGTTTCCCGTTTAGTAGCAAGCTATGGTAGTGCAATTTACTTCGATGCTCTAAACCTTGCATCTGCAGCTGTAGCTTTAGGGCTGCGCTATCCACCCTAATTCCCATCGATGAGAGTTCAAGGGCAATTCCAAGTGGCTTGTGCCAAACAAGAATATCGCCATTTAGACCTCTATATCCATCGGGGCGTAGTGTTGACCAATCATCGTAATCGGGGGCTCTTCCATCCGATGGTTTACCATCGGACAACGGGTATCCAATCCCTTCGATGCAAACTGCTCCAAACTGTTTGCATATAACATTCTCTCGCTCACGCGGCGATAGGGTTGGGTACATTGCCTCCAATTCTGCCGAATGTACAAAATGAATGCTCTTGGGTAGCTCAGGAGTAATCCCATCGACGTGAGCGGCAACCACCATTTCCATTTCGCAGATGGCTTCATAAATGGCATTAACTGTTTTACGGAAGTATTCCACGCCTCTTTCCGATGTATCGATACGTTTTTCCCAGTCCCACTGGTCAACGTAAACTGAGTGTATTGCATCGGGGGTTTCATCGGGCCTTAGTGCATTCATATCGGTATATATTCCGCTACCACAGGGCAATTCCAAACGGGCAAGTGTTAATCGCTTCCATTTTGCAAGCGATTGAACAATTTCAATTCGTTTGCCAATGGAATTGGAGGTAAAACTTACGGGCGTTTCAACGCCGTTTAAATCGTCGTTAATGCCAAGACCAGCCTCAACTATAAGCGGTGCGGTAACCCGCCGCAGGTTTAGCTTTTTTGCTAGTAGCTTTGGAAAGGTCTCCTTGATTAGGGTGATAGCGTCCTCGGTTTCAACCGAACGGCAAATGTCGCCTGTTAGTGTTTCAAAAACTTTAGATTCCATTGTTTTATTATTTTGGTTAGTGTTGATAGTTAGAAGTTTGAAAAAAGAATGCCCTTCGCGGAATTACCGGGAAGGGCAGGGTAAAGCATAACCATTCCCGGGGGGTGGCGGACGATTATTGTTGTTATTATTTACTCTTTGCAGCATATGGAGTGTGTTAAACAAAAAAGGCCTTCCTGTTTTTAAGGAAGGCCTTGAACTAGTATTGTTTCTTGCTCACCAAACGCCAAAACCTTCCCGTTTCAACAGGTTGTTGTTGAAATTGGAATTATTATTGGCTTTGGAGTATCGAATCATTTTAATTTCACATTTACACGTGCAATATCGAAAAAGTATTTAACAAATGCAAATTTTTATTATGGATTTTCTTTAGTTCTTTCTTGTGTCAAGGCATGAAAGTACTTGTAAATGGCTCTTTGCATTGATTATCTGTTGCGATGCAACGCATCACCCATGCCCTTTGGAAAAAGTATTGCGTGCATCGCTATGCATATGGGAGTGGTCATTGGGTTACAAATATTTCGCCCCTACGGGGCTGGAAACGGTCTTCGTTGCTCGTTGTTCGTTGCTCGTTATTCGTGAATCTATTGTCATGCTGAGCTCGCTGAAGCATCTCTTAGCACCTACAATTCTTCACTAATGAGATTCCTCGACTAGCTCGGAATGACAAGTAGCGTTGTTCGTGAGTCGTTGCTCGTTGTTCGTGAAACTATTGTCATGCTGAGCTCGCCGAAGCATCACTTTACACCTACAACTCTTCATTAATGAGATTCCTCGACATAGTCTATCCCGAAATAATCGGGACTCGGAATGACAATTACCTTATGTATCAACGACTCCTTTGTCATGCTGAGCTCGCCGAAGCATCTCTCTGCGTCTTCATTCTCTTATACTTTTTGCTCTTTGGAATGTTTTTCAGTTGCGATGCAACAATTCAGTGTTTCTCTTTGGAATAAGTAATGCGTGCATCGCCTAAAATTTTTAATACCACAATACCCAGGGTTAAAACCCTGGGCTAATGTGATTTGCCCTTTTAGGGCGAATAATATGCGTGTCGAAAGACGTGTGTTAACAAGTGAGTTCTTAAATTTTAAATTTTAAATCTTAAATAAATCGAGATTCCTCGACTAGTTCAGAATGACAAGTAACGTTGTTCGTGAGTCGTTGCTCGTTGTTCGTGAATGCCATTCTGTGAAACACCGTGTTATACTGTGTAACTCTGTGATAACATATTAGTTGATGGTTGATGGTTGATGGTTTAAGAAACCACCTTCAATCATGAATCTGAAATCTGAAATCTGAAATTTTAAATTTTTATCCTTTATCCTTTAACCTTGCTATCCCTTCAACCAACTCCTCGATTTCCAAATCGGAAAAACCCTTTTGCGAGGCAATTTCGTACAGGGTTCCCCAAACAGGCTCACCGCAAATGAGGCATACAATACCTTTCTCTCTAAGAAACGATACAGCCTCTGGAACCTGTTCAACCAGCTCTTCAATGCTAATATCTTTCGTAATTTCCATTTTGGCTATTCGTTGTGTATAATCACCTCGTGAGTTAGTTTCATGCCTTTTTTATAGGCTGCGCTAACACCGCAGTACTTCTCGTCGCTAAGTTTAACAGCCTTGTTAACATTCTCAGGGTTGAGGTTGTTGCCCCAGAACTCGTATATAACCTTCATTTCAACGTAATGTTTTGGGTGATCATCGGTTTGGAGGGCTTCAACGCTAACGCGGAACTTTTTTACATCCTCGCGCATCTTTTTGAGTATCGAAACCACATCCATTCCTGTGCACCCGGCAAGGGCAACCAGCATGAGGGGTTTAGGCCGCGGCCCACGGTTTGTACCTCCTACCTTTTCGTCGGCATCAATAATGAGTTTGTGGCCATTAACTTCAGTTTCAAAGGCCATGCCGTCTAGCCAATCGGCCTGAATGCTTATTTTATCCATAAATGTAGATTTTTTAATATAACGTTACCAAAATTGATTTGTTCAAAGATAGCTAGTTTTATGGCTTTGTGTAATGTGTTCAATGGAGCGTTTTGTTTTTGGCGTTTGGAAAAAAATCTAAGGTAAAAAAAATAGAGCCAGAGTTAACTCCGGCTCTATTTGGGGTTTAAGGGACTTTTTACTTTCTTCCTATGATAACCTTTTTGATTAAGGTTTCGCCCTGGCTATTGGTGATTCGGATAAAGTACATTCCCGCTTGCAGCCTATTTACATTAAACCTTTGGGTAAAGCTATTGGATTGAATAATTTCAACCTGTTCAACCGTTAAGCCTGAAGGTGCGATGAATTCAATCTTGTAGTTGCTGGTTCTATCACCATCAACCTGAATGTAAAGTTCATCGTTTGCAGGATTGGGATATATGGAGACTCTATAAGGGGTATCAGTAATTTTTTCAGCGCTAACCGGCCACCAAACAACAACAGTATCGGAAGCAATACATCCGTGCGAGTCGGTTACCCTTAACCAGTACTTGCCCCACTGTCCGTTTGAGATGGTTATGGTGGGGCTGGTTGCACCGGTGTTCCAAAGGTAGGTTACACCACCTATCCCTGACTGTAATTCGTATGGAAGTGAATGTTTAATGGTGTCGGAGCCAAAGTCAAAACTTGGCAAATCCCAAACATTAACAGTGAACTCAGTTGAATCGCCATTGTCGCCTGCTATGGTTGTGAAACATGTGAAGTTAAACTGTCCAGTGCTTAACGATATTGGATTACTAAACGAGAACTCAACCTTACTATTTTGGGGTAGGTTCGATGTAAACGTGTATTGCTCCTTTACAGGTGTTGATGTGCCAATAAAGTAGTTAACCTCTATGGTTTCGCCTGTGGTAAAGGTTTTAGTTCCACGGTTCAAAAGTTCCACACGTACCGTCTCGGTTTGGCTATTGTGACATTTATCAACGGGTGAAAGCAGATTTGAAACAATAATGTCTAGAGTTTCCAGGTATGTGATGTAAACCTCATCGTAGCCATGGCAGCCATTATTGTCGGTAACGGTAACAAAGTATAGCCCCGATTGATTAACGGTAAACGTTTGGTTAGTTGAGTTATCCTGCCATAGGTATGTTACAAAGCCACTACCTGCATCAAGGGTGAGAGGTTCAGTTGTTGAGCGGTTGGGCCCTAAATCAACTACGGGGAGCGGATGAACGGTAATGTCAACATTAGTGCTATTGCTGCAACCATTTGCATCGGTATAGGTGTAGGTTAAGGTGTGGGTACCGGCGCCAGCGTTCGATGCATTAAAGGTAGTAGTATTGGTTCCGGGACCACTGTAAATACCTCCAGATGGGTTGCCCCCTGAAAGGGTAAATTCGGGTTCATCGAAGCATACGGCATCCAGAGGATCGTGGGTAACAGTAGGCAAAGGATTTATGCCTATTACTATTGTGTCGCGCTTTGTGCAGCCATGGGTATCGGATACCTCAGCCCAGTATAGTCCGGCAGTTGAAACATCTATTGTTTGGGTAGTAGCACTGGTGCTCCACAGGTACGATGAAAACCCTGCACCTGCATTGAGTGTATGAGATGTACCCTGGCAAATGGCAGTGTCAATACCAAGGTTTACATTGGGAAGTCCCCATACATCGATGGTCTTTGAAGAAGAATTGTTAAATGGGTTTACATCATCGTTTGAGGTGGTGTAGGCCTTTATGGTATATGAACCAGGTGTGCTAAAGTTGAAAGTTTTGGTGAAGGTATGGATTAACTTGTCGCCTGGCTTAAACTTTGAGGTCATGGTTATTGCTTCGGTTTGCTGTAGGATGTTATCCACCTCGTACGAAACAAATAGGTTTTGTCCAACCTGAAGTGTATCAGTTCCAGCGTTTTCAACCTCAACCTGAACTTGTTCGGTTGCACTTAAGGTACACGATGTACTGGGTGCGATAATAGTTGTTACTCTATAATCGGGGCGGAGGATAGTAATGTTAACGGTATCCCTATCGGAGCATCCGTTTGGCGCGGTTGTTTCCACCCAGTAGGTTCCCGTATTCTCAGCAAAGTAGTACCTATCGGTTGAATTATCCTGCCACAGGTAGGTGTAACCTGTCCCCTCACCACCGTCGAGTGTTACGCTTCCGGTGCGGTCAACCCTGTCGGGGCCCAAATTAACTACGGGCGACTCATTTATTGTAAACGAGATCATTAGCGTATCGTTCGAAGTATTTGTGTCGCCGGTGTAAATTCCGTATGCAATCATGTCGTGGGTGTGGGGTTGCGAAAGGTCAATCTTTTCCGTGAAGTTGTAGAGCATGAACTGACCCGGGCGTAAGTCCGATAAAAGGGTGTATGTTTCCTCTGCAAAGTAGCTTTCATTTATCTGGTAACCAAACCTTACCTGCTGCCCTGCCTTTAATGTATCGTTGCCAATGTTGGTGTACTTAATGCTAACGGTTTGCTTTTCAGGGGTGCTGCACGATGTGGTTGGGTTGACCACCTGGGTAATTGAGTAATCGTGCTTTAGGAAGGTTACGTAAACCGAGTCGATGGTTGAGCAAAAACCATTCTCAGTAACGGTTACCTCATACCAACCGGTTTGGTTAACGGTAATGGTTCGGGTGGTTTCAGCAGTGTTCCACAGGTAGCTATCGCGTCCTGATCCGGCATCTAAAAGGTAACTGTTGTTACGGGTAAATACTGAATCGCCCAGTTCAAGACTTGGATAGCCATAAATGTAAACGGTTTGTCTTAAAGTGTCGTTCTCGGGTTTGTTATCGCTTGCAGTTTTGGCGACAAACTCAAAGTTATACGTTCCCGGAACAGACATATCGATACCAGTACCAAAAATGATTTCTTTAGTTTCATCAGGAAGGAAGTTAGCATCGAGTGTTAGAGTGGGTGTATCCTTGGTGTCTCCATTAACCTTGTAACTTAGGTTAATGTCAATGCCCGATGCAATAGTAACAGTACCCGCATTTCTGATTATTATTTTAGGGTATACCAATCCACTAATCTCACAGGCAGTTTGAGGAACCAGCAGAGTGTCAATGGTAATATCGGAAAAGGTGAGATCAATGTAAACAGAGTCAGTCGCAGGGCAGTTGTGGGTATCATAAACTGTTACTTTTGCCCAACCGGTTTGGGTTTGTACAAAGATTCGGTTGGTTGACCCGTCGTTGTGCCAGTAGTATGCATACCAAATACTATCAGCATCTACTGGGTACGATGCTCCCGTGTGATGAATAGTGTCTTTTGCAAAGCTAAAGGTTGGATATCCCCAAACGTATATGGTTGAGTTTATGGTATCATTATTTGCATCGTTATCGAGCAAAACATTAGCCCAGGCTTTAAGGGTATAGGAGCCAATTGCTTGCATATCGAGGCTATCAGAAAAGGTGAAGATTGTTGAGTCACCCGGGAGTATTGTTCTATCGGAAACCCAAACAGATTCAACCTTTGGATTGCCGTTAAAAATATAGCCTAACCTGATAGTGCTTCCAATTGTTAGGGTGTCAGTTCCATAGTTTTTCACATAAACCTTAATGGGTGTTTTGTCCGAGAGTTCGCATGAACTTACAGGACTATCGAAAGCGGGTATTCCTACATCGCGGATTAAGCGGTGAACGGTAACTGAATCCCAAGCCCGGCAGGGGATACTATTATCCAGCCGTACATAGTATTTGCCGCCATTTACATCTTCCACTTTATAGGTATGTAAAGTGTCAATTACGGTTACTTTATCCGGAGCCTTGTACCACTTGTAGGTTACAAGCGGATCGGGATTGGTTGCATCCAGTACAACCGTGTCGGGTTGCAGCGTCCAAATATCGTTACCAAGCTCTACATAGGGCTTCTGAACGGCAATTATTGTTGTAGCAGTGTCATTGGGTGACGATGAGTAGAAAACGGGATCGTTTTCTATTTGAGTTAGCGCTTCAACGGTATAGCTTCCGCTAATGTTCATGTTAAAGCCTCGGCTAAAGGTGTAATCCATAAAGCTGCCTGCGTTCAGTGGGGTACTTAGCACCATGGTATCGGTCTGTGTGTCGGGTACCATGGTGTGGTCAATATTCACCTTAACCACAACGGTATCGCCCGTTTGCATATTTCTAATCCCATAGTTACGTATCCTTACCTGTATGGGCTGGTTTTGGCTGAGGTCGCATGCAGTTGAAGGGCTTAAAATGCTCTCTACTCCAATGTCAAATGGGGCCTCGTATAGCTTGAAGTTGTCAATTGCTGTGCCGCCATAATCGTTGTTGGCTTTATCGGCTTTAAATCCTAAGCGGAAAATCACATTGCTTTTGCCCGCCAAAACTGCAGGTAGTTGGTGGCGAGTACGTTCCCATGTAGTTCCCAATCCATTCCATCCATCAACACCAAGTGCGCTAACCAGGCTATCGGTATACCAGTTAAAGTAATCGTCGTGCGTAGCGCTATTGCC
>NZ_JBBFKU010000025.1:0-2201 GCF_037481895.1 Tenuifilum sp. | reverse complement strand
CATCCATCAACACCAAGTGCGCTAACCAGGCTATCGGTATACCAGTTAAAGTAATCGTCGTGCGTAGCGCTATTGCCTAAATGTTGCCAGGTTTCTCCATTGTCGGTGGAGTAGTATAAGGTAGTTCCATCAACCTCGGGCTCAGTACGGTTAAAAATGCTTAGGTCGATTATGGGGTTGGTTACACTGCTGAAATCGAAGCAGGGGCTTTGTAGCCATGCTGTTTCCGGGTTAAATCGTGTTCCGGTTATCCATACATCATCAAGGTTAATACCCTCGGCCACGTTGGCATCACCATTAGATTTCAACACGAAACGGACGTATAAAGTTCCAAAGTTGGCAAGACTATCGGGGATTGGTATGTTTTCAACATCCCAGTATTCGTCCGATATGGCTATTCCCCCAGAATTGAAAATTGTTTTCCAATTTATGCCATTGCTGCTGGCTTGCACCATTGCTGTATCGCCCGCTGCAAGTTTATGCCAACGCCAGGCATTTAGGGTAAGATTGCTATAGCTTGTAACATCTATCGCTGGCGATTGGGCATACCATGTAACATTGGGTTCATACATGCCTTTATTGGCTCCTTGCCTGCTTAAGTCCGTTCCAATGCAGTATTGTCCGCTATAGGTATATGTTGGAATGGTATCCCATTGCATGATTATTTGATTGCGCTCAAATTCTCCGGTAAATGTCCACCCCTTAGCTGTTTCAAAATCATCGTAAAATATTGTATCGGTAGCACCGGTAAGCAATGAACCATAGTTTTGACTTATGCTTGTAGCCCAAGCCTTTGAGCCTCCGCTCATGGTTGGTTTTGTTAGAATACCCCATTCCCAAATTTGATTTCCGAACTTTCGCCAGTAACCATCGTTGCTTTCAAAGGTTTCCGTGTAGGGAAGGGTGTATGTTGGAACAATATAGACTTGCCCAGATATACCATCGTTTGATGCGTCCTCATCGCCGGTAAGGCGGGTGCGCGCCCTAACCTGTCTAATTCCAGGCGTTGAGAGGTTAACCTTGGTGCTAAAGGTGAATTCAACAGTGTCGCCGGGGGCAATTACCTGGTTGAGGTAGTTGGTTACCCAGGTGGCTCCATTGTTAAAGGAGTACTGAACTGGGATTGATGCTGGCGATGGTTCGGCGCCAAGGTTGGCAACCTTTACAGTAACACTATCGGTGGCAGAATGGCCGCAACCCGAAAGGGGGTAAACCCATTCCACTACCCCCACATCCTTGGTGATATAGTCGCCTGTGACTGTGAAATCATCAACGTTCCAGCCTGAGTATGTGCTGTAATTGTCGGTAGGCCCCAACTTGTACATGAATTTCAGCCTGTTGGAACGCGATACATCCGATGGCACTGTGTGCGATGTTTTTTGCCAAAGATTATCGGTAAAGTAGTTGTTGTTAAACCATATATTGCTCCATGAGCCTCCATTATCCTTGCTGACATCAACCGTAGCCCTATCCCAAACCTCAATGTTTAGGTAACGTCGGTACGAAATTCTTAAATCTTTGTAGAAGAGTGCATTAATGGTTGGAGAAACAGCCTTGTATGCTCCAGATTCAGTAACAAAATTCTCGTAATCACCTAAGGCCGATCCTAAACCGGTTAGGTCGGTCCCAAGTACTTTGGTTCCTGAAAAGGCTGATGTGGGATCGGGGTTTCCTAAAAAGCCACCCAGTCCCTGGGGCTGACCAACCTGGAATTCGCCGCTCAATGTCCAATTATGAGTGCCTTCAAAGCTCTCGCGATAAATGGTTTCGTAAATCAGTCTATTTCCCGTAGGGTCTTCGCTCTGCTTTGGGTAAAGGGAATCGCTTACCTGTATGCTCAGAGCATCGAGCATGGCATCGGCAATATTGCCATGGGTTGCATTTTGTTTAATGTTGTAAGTTACCCATACGTACGATTGTCCATTGGGCAGGTTGTAGTTTAAACTATTAAAGGTTGCTGTTCCATTCACAAACGATTTGCCAGTAGAAAGAGGTGTTAATGTGTCGAATAAGGCTGTTTGTGTAAAGTAAAGTTTTACCCCTGAGGCTTCAAGGTCATTATCGCTGCTATTTTTAGATTTCAATAAAATGGTATTGAGCGTAGCGTTGCCGGAGTTGCCAAAGACCTTAAACCCAAGACGGAGTATTGGTTCATTTCTGCTTCCGCTGGGAATAAAGGTGAAATCGGGATGAACAATAGT
>NZ_JBBFKU010000024.1:0-51350 GCF_037481895.1 Tenuifilum sp. | reverse complement strand
GGAGCATGAGCTTGCCCTCGGGTAGCATTCTGGTATTCGACATGGGCTACTACGACTTTTCCTGGTGGAACAAGCTGGACAGCATGAACACCTGGTTCGTCACCCGCTCCAAGGATAACCTGGACTACGAGCTGGTCGAGGACTTTGACGTGTCGGGGGAAAGGGATAGGAATGTGCTGCAGGACTCCAACATACGCCTTACCGGGGTAAAAAGCCAGCACGATTACCCCAGGCTGCTCCGCCGGGTGAGGTACTGGGACGAGGTCAATAAGAACGAGCTGGTCTTCATTACCAACAACCGTTCCTGGACAGCAACCACCGTGGCGCGCATCTACAAGGAACGGTGGCACATCGAGTCGTTCTTCAAGCTAATCAAGCAGAACCTTAGGATTAAGTCGTTTGTGGGCACATCCGAAAACGCGGTGCAGATCCAGATCTGGACGGCGCTGATCACTATACTGCTGCTCACATTCCTGAAGGCCAAGGCCAAGTACCAGTGGCACATGTCGAACCTGGTTAGCTTTGTTCGGTTGAACCTCTTCGTGAAGATTAACCTGTGGGAATGGCTAAACCAGCCCTTTGTCCGTCCCAGAAAAGAGGATGCGGTACAGCTAAAGCTGTTTTCAGGGTAGGGTCTAATTTTAAAATTGATTACTTTTGAACCCTAACCACCTGATTAACAATTAGGCATTTTTTGATTTTAAATTATTTTGGACAGCTGTGATTTTTGTTAAAAAAAGTGTTCGGTGTTCTACTGTTTGTAAGCGTCGGAGGAGGCGTGCGTTCTTTTCAATACTTTACTATTTATGCTATGACAACCCGTTAGCGCGGAATAGAATTCCATGCGATTGTTGTTTTACTATTAGCCAGCATCATTTTTTTGTTCTGCTTTCCCATTCCACCTTTTTAAAGTAACTTTGCGGGTAGTTTATTGCTGGACATGTCAAATTCCAACTTTGTAGATTACGTTAAGATATTTTGCCGATCAGGCAAGGGTGGTGCAGGGAGCGTACACTTCCGCAGGGAGAAGTTTGTACCCAAAGGTGGCCCCGACGGTGGCGATGGTGGCCGCGGAGGCCATATTTACCTGAAGGGGAACAGCCAGCTATGGACTTTACTTCATCTGAAATATCAACGTCATATTTTTGCAGGCGATGGTGAATCGGGGAGTGGCGCCCGTTGTACGGGTAAGGATGGCGAGGATGTTTACATTGAGGTGCCCATTGGCACCATTGCCCGCGATGCCGAAACCAATGAGGTGATTGCTGAAATTACCGAGCACGGCCAGGTAGAGATGATTTTGAAGGGTGGGCGTGGAGGTTTGGGTAACTGGAACTTTCGGACGGCAACCCTGCAAACCCCCCGGTTTGCTCAACCCGGCGAACCCGCACAGGAGGGCTACGTTATCCTGGAATTAAAAATACTGGCCGATGTGGGACTGGTTGGTTTCCCAAATGCCGGTAAATCGACATTGCTGTCGGTGGTGAGTGCAGCCAAACCCAAAATTGCCGACTACCCTTTTACCACCTTGGTGCCAAACCTTGGAATTGTTCGCTACCGCGACGATAGGTCGTTTGTAATGGCCGATATCCCTGGTATTATTGAAGGTGCCCATGAGGGGAAAGGGCTAGGACTCCGATTTTTGCGCCACATTGAGCGCAACTCCATGCTACTCTTCATGGTACCAGCCGACTCCGACGATATTTACGGGCAGTACCAAATACTGGTGAACGAGCTAAAAATGTACAACCCGGAGCTGCTCGATAAGAAAAGGGCTCTTGCCATCACTAAATGCGACCTGGTGGACGAACAGGCAAAAAAGAAAATATCAAAGCATCTGCCCGATATACCTGCTGTGTTTATCTCGTCGGTAACCGGCGAGGGTATTGAGCGGTTAAAGGATGTGCTTTGGGATAATCTTAACCAACCGTAATTATGATTGATTACCTGGTAAAGCTCGACACCGACCTATTTATCTTCCTTAACGGGTTGCATAGCCCTTTCTGGGATAGTGTAATGCTTTTTGCATCGGGAAAGCTAACATGGCTACCGTTTTACCTGTTGCTAATCTACTTTATTGCCCGAAAGCACAAGTGGAAAACCCTTTGGTGGCTGCTGGCAATTGCAGTTGTTGTTCTTGTAGCCGACCAGCTCTCAGTACATCTCTTTAAAAATGTTTTTCAAAGGTTAAGGCCATGCCACAACCCCGATTTAAGTGGCGTAATCCATCTTGTGGGTAGATGTGGGGGTAAGTTTGGTTTTGTTTCGTCGCACGCAGCCAATACATTTGGTGTTGCAGTCTTTTTGAGTATGTTATACAGGAACCTTTGGGCGGGAGTTGGTTTGCTCATTTGGGCAGGGTTTGTTTCGTATAGTCGTATATACCTTGGGGTGCATTATCCTGCCGATGTAATTGTTGGTGCAATACTTGGCAGCGTGGTGGGTTTTGCATTATGGAAACCAGCAATCTGGTTGATGGAGCGGTATGCCAAAAACTAAAATTTGAATGAATTAATTTTGTATATGAACAGAATAACCCGTGTTACAAGACATATTCCCAATGGAATTACTCTGCTAAACCTATTTTCGGGTAGCCTTTCAATTGTGGCAGCATTCGAAGGTCGACTGGAACTTGCTGGTTTGCTTATCATTATTTCCGGTGTTCTTGATTTCCTGGATGGTTTTACGGCAAGATTGATTGGTGCTTATACCCAGTTAGGCAAGGAACTTGACTCGCTTTCGGATGTGGTTAGCTTTGGGGTTGCGCCAGCCGTAATTCTTTATCACATGCTTCGCCAGAGTATTGGAATTAGTGATTGTCATGGCATTTTTGAGGGGTACTTTATATTAGTAATTCCTTTTCTTGTGGCTGTTTTTTCATCGCTTCGTCTTGGTTTATTCAATATTGATGAGCGACAAACAAGTTCGTTTATTGGATTGCCAACACCAGCAAATGCTTTTCTGATTATTGGATTGGTTTTTGGGGCAAACAGTAGCTGGAGTGGTTTGTTTAACCCAATTGTTGGTTCGCCAGTAGTCCTGATTTTTCTAGCAATTCTATCCTCGTTTTTGCTGGTTTGTGAATTACCCATGTTCTCGCTTAAAATCAAGTCATTAAAGCCATCATTGGCCTACAAACAGCTTACCTTTCTAGCTGGAGCTGTTGTATTTATTGCCATTTTTCAAAAGGCAGCGCTTTCAATTATCATTGTTTGGTATATCGTTCTATCAACTATCTACTATTTATGGGATAAGTTGATAAATAAAGATTTTCAGAGCTGATTAATGCAAATTTTGGCTAATTTTGTCCGAAGTAAAATCTATATAAAATGAAGTTTTTAGCAGAAATCAATGTGATGCCGCTTAAGGCTCTGCTCGACCCCCAGGGAAAGGCAGTTAATGCAACCCTACATGGGATTGGGTTCAAGGAAGTATCCAATGTCCGAATTGGGAAGCACATCAACCTTGAAATTGAAGCAGCAAACCGTGAGGTGGCCATGGAAAAGGTAACCGAAATATGCTCAAAGGTGCTCTCGAACCCAGTAATGGAAGGGTACGATTTTAAGATAACCGAGATAACCGAATAAGGCTTACTCACCGTTGGTTAAACGGTTGCCACGTAATATTTCGGCCTGTTTCTTTATGGATTCCTTGTGAACCAGCTGAAGCAGGCTTTTTATATACTCTTCATCGAGCCCCAAACGCTTCCCGCACTCAATGCGCGACTCAAGAATTTTTTCCCACCTGCGTAGCTGAAAAATTGTAACGTTATTAGTCCGTTTATACTCACCAATCTGCTCAACCAACCGCATACGGTTAGCTAACAATTCAATAATTTGCTGGTCAATGGAGTCTATCTTGTTGCGAACCTGTTCAAGGAAGTTGGCAAACTCGTTATTAACCGATGTGTTCTGATGGAAAGTTAATTCCGAAAGCATATTTGTAAAGGCATCGGGGGTAAGCTGCTGACGGGCATCACTAAGGGCAATAGCAGGGTTGGGGTGAACCTCGACCATTAGCCCATCCATGGATAGGTCGAGTGCATGCTGAGCAATTTCGGGTACAAGGTTAGCCGCTCCGGCAATATGGCTGGGATCGCAAATAATGGGTAGGCTGGGGATACGACTTTTGAGGTCGATGGCAAGCTCCCACTTGGGGATGTTGCGTAAGCGTGAACGTTCGTAAGGGTGAAAACCCCTGTGTATGGCAGCAAGGCGTGTGATGCCTGAACGCCAGAGGCGTTCAAGGGTTCCAATCCATAGCTCAAGGTCAGGAGTAATGGGATTTTTTACCAGTACCGGGATGCTTGTTCCTGCCAGCACCGAGGCCAGCTGCTCAACCAGAAATGGGTTTGTGGTTGTGCGTGCTCCCACCCAAACCATATCAATTCCATACTTAAGCGCCAGTTCCAGGTGCTGAGGCATAGCCACCTCTGTGGCAACGGCCAAACCGGTTTCATCTTTTACACTTTTAAGCCACTGCAAACCCTTTTCGCCGGCACCCTCAAAGCCTCCCGGGCGGGTTCGTGGTTTCCATATACCAGCACGGAAAACCCTAACGTTCCCATTGCGGGCAATCGCATGGGCCGCAGTAAGTACCTGCTCCTCGCTCTCGGCACTGCATGGCCCGGCAATAATTAGGGGGTAATTTAGGTTTAATCCCCACTCGGTTAAGGGCGATATTTCAATTCTGGGTTCCAATTCAGTTTTAGTATTCAGGCAGCAAAGTTAACCACAAAATTTATGTTTTGTTTACAAAACATCGTATTGCCCACCGAAACGTTCTGCAAGGTCGGTAGTTGAATTATTCGGTTGGATTGAGAAAATGGATTTAAGCATAGCTTTATGCCAACCTGTACGTTTTAGGAATTGCCTGTAGGTTTCGGTTTGCCATAAGAAATTGTTGTCAACCACAACTTGTGGCGATACATACTTGTAGGTTTGTGCAATTACTGGATTCCTCTTTTGTTGACTACTAGGATTTTGTGTATTGGCAAGTAATGTGGTGCCATGTTTTTTGCACGTAGTGCGCAGCGATTCAATTACACGGTTATACAATGATAGGCTCTCGCCGCTAAACGGCTTAAAATAGGCACCTCCAATTTCCATTATTGGTCTAACCTGAAGAGTATTAATTGGGTAGTCCCCAAACACATCAAAAAATTGCTCCAGCTCTTGAATGTTGTCAGGATTAGCCGTAAAGTTCATACGTATTGAAAAAGCAATTTTACTATCATCCTTAAGGGTTTTAATATTTTCAAGAAGACCAATAAGCTTTTCCCATTTGGCGTCCACCATAAATCTTTCATAGGTTTCCTTTTGCGTAGCATGAATCGAGAGTGTAAGCTCATTTAGCCCAGCACTGCTAAGGGTTAGCAGGTCGTTTTTTGAAAGCAGTTGCCCGTTGGTAACAATTCCAACGTGGGGAACATTATGTTTTTTGGCCAACTCAACTAAATAGATAAAATCAGGATGAATGGTAGGCTCGGCACCGCATCCAACCATTACCTGTAGGGCATTACCAAACAGATTTTTTGCCAGTAGCTCAAGCTCTTCTTTTGAAAATGTTTTGGGTTGCGCTTTCCTACTCTTACTGAAGTAGCACATCAGGCAGCGTAGGTTGCAGGCAAAAATAGGGTCAATCCTAACCGAGTAGTATCGCCTGTTCAGCAGCTGAGCCATAAAGATTAGGAGTAACTTTAAACGGTTACTCCTAATATCGCGGTTAAGTTTAAGTAGCTTATAAATGTTCATTAAACCATTGTTGATGCAGGCAAATCTACATCATTTTAACTGATCGGGGTTCTTCTTTTCCCACAACTTTACAGCCCAAACCGATAACAAGTAGCTCACGTAAATGAGTACCGGCCAGCTGGCAAACCAAAGTATTTCGTTTAAAAATCGCATAGTCAGTAGGTTTTAGTATACATGGGTTTCGTTTTTCATCTCTTCCTCATCTATCTTTTTAACATTGATGCTCTTCCATGCGTACCAGATATATGCTGCAACAAATGGAATAAGTAAGGAAACAAAGCTCATCACGGTTAAAGTGAACTTGCTGGATGAACTATTGAAAATGGTAAGTGAATGCTGCAGGTTGAAGGTAGATGGGTAGTAGGCTGTGTTGTTATAACCAGCTATCAGGAAGAGCGAGAGTACGGTTAGCACAGTACCAATACCGGTAAACCAAATCCCTTTGGTGTATGGCTTAGCCAGCGATTTTGCTATACCCCAAAGCACAAGAACCACTCCGCCAAGGAAAAGCACCAGAACAAGAGGCATTTGAATTAGATTGAGCAAGTACTTATGCTTCTGCATAAAAACATCGCCTGTGGTGGGGTTTACTGCAAAACCTTCGCGTATAAACAACCAGATTACAAAGGTTAGGAAGAAAACAAGGAACGGAATGGCATTATACAGCAAGTGTTTGCGGGAGCGGGCAAAAATTTCAGGGTGATTGATATGGTTCATGAAGTAAAGAATTGCCAAAACCCTTGCCAGGAAGAATACTGCAAGACCAAGGGCAACATTATGCAAGTTTAGGGCTGCCTCAAGTCCATGCCATGGTGTTTCCCACGATGAAATAACAGGATTGCTGATGTTTGTGAGGTTGATTTTAGCAACAGAGAATTGCGAACCCGTGAAGAATGTTCCCACGGCAGTTCCAAGTAGCACGGTTCCAAAAAGTCCGTTTATGAAAAGGAATACCTCAAAGGTTTTAGGGCCTAAGAAGTTGTTGGGTTTACTGCGGTATTCGTAGGAAACTGCTTGAACAACAAAACAGAACAGTATGGCCATCCAAACCCAGTATGCTCCACCAAAACTGGTAGAGTAGAATAGGGGAAACGAAGCAAAGAAAGCACCACCAAATGTAACCAGTGTGGTGAACGTGAACTCCCACTTCCGGCCAAGAGCGTTAACTATCATTGTTCGCTCCATGTCTGTTTTCCCAAGGGTATAAATCAGGGTTTGTCCGCCTTGAACAAAAAGTAGGAAAACCAGCAGCGCACCCAGTAGCGATATAATTAACCACCAGTAGTGCTGTAAGAAAATGTATGTTGTGTCAACCATGGCTATTTCCCTCCATCTTTAGGTCCTTTTTTAATTTGGGTGAACATAATTCGTAATTCCGCTATGAGGAGTGTAGTGAAGATTATGAAGAACAGGAAGAATGTAACCTGAACGGCACTCGCATCGATACGTGATACTGCTGCAACCGTTGGTAGAATATCCTGAATTACCCAAGGTTGGCGGCCAACCTCAGCCACAATCCAGCCAGCCTGGCTGGCAATGTAGGCAAGGGGAATCATGAGAATTGCCGTGCGAAGCAACCACTTGTTAATTTTAAATTCCTTGAAAAAGATTAGGTAAAGTACTAGAATAAAAAAGGCGATAAACAGAAAACCCAACCCAACCATGATGTGGAAGCTATAAAAGGTAAGCGGAACATTTGGTATAATGCTCTTGGGGTCGTTTAGGTAACCATAGCCAAAGTACTCAAAGTTCGCATCCAGTAACTTACGGTGGTAGGCCATGGCTGTGGTATCGCCAAGTTCCTTAGCATTTTTATAGTCGGCAAGTGCCTGTATGGCAATTCGTCCACGTTCAATTTTCTGTTCAGCCGAAAGGGCAACCTTCTGGTTGCCGTCCTTATCGGTGTAGGTATATCCACCTTCAACAATATCTTTCACACCAGGAACAAAGGCATCGCCTGAACGGTAACCCAAGAACGAGAGGAGTTTTGGAATTTGAATCCGGAATAGGTATGGGTCTTTATCGTCGTTATACTGCTTACCGGGGGTAAGTGCTCCAATTACAATTAATGGGGCACCCTCTTTGCCCTCGTAAAGACCTTCCATGGCAGCCAATTTCATGGGCTGCTTTTGTGCTACTTGATACGCTGAGCCATCGCCAGTAAGGGCAAGGAAAACAGATGTTATCAATCCAAACACTGAGGCAACAATAATGCTTCGTTTGGCCAGCAATACATTTCGACCTTTCAGAAGGTACCATGCACTAATTCCAACAACAAAAAGTGCAGCCAGCACATACCCCGACGATATGGTATGGAGGAATTTGTTTACAGCCACAGGCGAAAGCAATACCTCCCAGAAATTATGCATCTCATTACGAGCCGTATCGGGGTTAAAGAACATTCCGGCAGGGTATTGCATCCAGGCATTAGCCACAAGTATCCATAGTGCCGATAGGTTGGCTCCTAGAGCCACAAGCCATGTTGAGAGTAAGTGAAACTTTTTACTAACCTTGTTCCACCCAAAGAACATCACGGCAATAAAGGTCGACTCCATGAAGAACGCCATGATGCCCTCAATGGCAAGGGGTGCACCAAAAATGTCGCCTACAAACCAGGAGTAGTTGCTCCAGTTGGTTCCAAATTCAAATTCCAGAATAATACCGGTTGCCACGCCAATGGCAAAGTTGATACCAAAGAGTGTCATCCAGAACTTGGTTATCCGTTTCCACTCCTCGTCGCCGGTTTTGTAGTATAGCGTTTCCATGAACGCCATTATGAAAGCCAACCCCAGCGTGAGAGGGACAAATACCCAATGGTACATGGCCGTAAGGGCAAACTGTGCCCTCGACCAGTTGACTAACGATAGGTCGAAATGTTCCATGCGTATTGCTATTTAGGTTTAGTTGTTAGCTGTTCAATTACATACTTGCTCCGCTCCTCATCGGTTTTAAAGTTGCGTTTAAGAATATTTGGGAAAAAGAAAACCTTTAGTACGGCAAACATCACAAAGAGTTTTAAAAGGATTATTAACCAAAGCGTTTTCCCAATGGTCATGCTTTTAAAACCTTCGTAGTAGAATCGAAAAATTCTTTTGATGAGGTTCATGGCATTCTATGTTAAGCAAATTTAAACTTTTTTTAGTATGGCACAACGCTGTCAGTAACATTTGTATTTGGAGTTTGTTCAAGCTATGTTACTGTTAAGAATGATAAAAAAAGTGCCACCTTTCAGTTTGATTCACTAAATTTGTATAAATAGTTCAAACATTGATTATACTGCTAAAATAATTATACAGCCATGAAAAAGATTCTCAGTATCACTCTAAAGGTTTTGGCTGCGTTGGTTGCGCTATTTTTAGCTGCAGCAATTGTATTGCCAATAATATTTAAGCCCCAGCTAATGCAAGTTGCCAAGAAAGAGGCTAACAGCATGTTGAATGCAAAGGTTGACTTTACCGATTTTCAGGTATCGCTAATTAAGGGTTTCCCTAACCTTTACGTGGGCATGAAAGGCTTAACCGTAGTGGGAATCGATAGCTTCGCTAACGACACTCTCCTAGCATTCAAGGAGTTTGGCGTTAAGGTTAACCTCTGGAGTGTAATTGATATGACAGATATTGAGGTGAAATCAATTTTGCTCGATGAGGCAAGGGTAAATGCGCACGTGCTGCCCGATGGCCGTGTTAACTGGGATATCATGAAGCCATCGGAAACGCCCGAAACCGAGATGGAAGACACTGCTGCAGCTACAACCGTTAGCACAAAGGTATCACTTAAAAGGTTTGAGATTCGCAATGCCAACATTGCATACATCGACGATTCGTCGAACATGAAGGCAACCATTCAAAACTTTAACCTAACCCTTTCAGGTAACATGGGCATGAGCCAAACTGAGCTCAAGCTGAAGTCGAGCATTGAATCGCTCAACTTCTGGATGGATGGAATCAGATATCTGAAAAATTCAGCAGTTGGTTTCGATGCCATTATTGCAGCAAATCTCGATAGCAGCTACTACACGTTTAAGGAGAATGCGTTTAGCATCAATCAGCTAAAACTACTATTCGACGGTTCAGTTCGAATGCCCGGTAACGATATCGATATCAACCTTAACTTTAAAACTCTTTCAACCGATTTCAAGGCGCTTTTATCAATGGTGCCAGCAGTGTACATGACCGATTTTGAAGGACTTCAGGCCTCTGGTAAGTTTGGCATTGAGGGCTATGTTCGCGGAACCTATAACGATAGCCAAATGCCAAGCGCATTTGTTGCCATAAACGTTGATAACGGAATGTTCAAATATCCCGACTTGCCCAAATCGGTAACCGATGTAAATATTAGCACAAAGATTTGGTTCGATGGCGTGAACATGGATAATACATCGGTGAATGTTGATAGGTTTGCCTTGAACCTAGGCGGAAACCCATTCAGCATGCGCATGCGTGTGGCAACCCCAATCAGCGATATGCAGGTTGATGGTAACATCACCGGTCAAATTGATTTTGCAACCCTTTCGGACGTAATTCCGATGGATAGCACATATATGGAAGGATTGCTGGAGTCGAACCTCGATTTTGGTGGAAAACTCTCGTTTATCGAGAAGGAGCAGTATGAGCGCTTTAAGGCCGATGGCCTGCTTAAATTGTCGCGTTTCAAATTCAAGTCGCCCGATATACCTGCAGAGGTAAAATTAAATGAGGTTACGCTCAACTTTACACCCCAGTACGTTAACCTTGCAAACTTCGATATGTCCATTGCTTCAAGTGATATACGCATGAACGGTCGACTGGAAAATTTTATTCCTTACGTTTTTAAGGATGAAACCCTTAGCGGAAATCTTAACGTTAACTCGAACTTGCTCGATGTTAATGAGCTGCTTACTGGTGAAAGTGCTCCCGAGGAGGAAGTTACCGATACCACAGCCCTTAGCGTTATTGAATTGCCCCATAACATCAACTTTTCTACCCGGGTTGATATGAAAAAGATAGTTTACGATAAGCTAAATATCGAAAATCTTGCAGGTAATGTAGCGCTCTCTGGTGGCGTGGCCGACCTAAAAAATCTATCGATGAATATGCTACAGGGTGATGTTCGTATGTCAGGAACCTATGACCCAAGGGATGTAAAGGCCCCTGTGGTTAATTTTGATTTTGACATGCGCAACATTGATATACCCACGGCTTTCAAATCGTTTACATCGCTCCAGAAAATAGCACCTACGGTTAAGGATATGACAGGAAATGTATCGACCCAATTCAAGTTTACTTCCATGCTCGATACCACTATGATGCCGGTTTTGAATAGTATAAATGCTTACGGTAAGTTGCAATCAAAAAGCATTGGGGTTAGTAACTCTAAGGCATTTGCCAAGCTAGCCGATTTCCTGAAAAAGGAGGAGTTCCGCAATCCAAGCCTTAAGGATGTGAATGTTAGCTTCAGTATAAAGAACGGAAGGATTTACATTGAACCATTCGACACCAAAATTGCCGAGGCCAAAATGAACTTTGGGGGTGATATGGGTATTGACCAAACCCTTAACTTAAAGGCAAAAGTTTCAGTTCCCTCGTCGTACTTAGGCGGGGTGGCTAATCTTGCCAACGATTTGCTCGGTAAGTATGGTGCAAAGCTGCCCCAAACTATCGATGTAAATCTTAAGATTTTAGGAACTTCATCTAAACCCGAGGTACAGCTCGATTCCGGTGGTGGTTCTGCAGAAAGCTCATCTTCGGTAAAGGAAACAGCCAAGGAGGCTGTTAAGGAAAAGGTTGATGAAGCCAAGGTTGAGGCACGTCAGAAAGCCAAGGCTGAAGCCGATAAGTTAATTGCCGATGCCGAGAGGGAAGCAGAACAAATAAGGGCCGAAGCAGCAAAGCGTGCAGAGCAGATAAGGGCTGAAGCTGAGGCTCAAGCCAAAAAAACTGAGGCTGAGGGTCAAAAGAAGGGCCCAATTGCCGAGCGGGCAGCAAAGGAGGCTGCAAAAAAGATACGGCAGAACGGCGAGGCTGCTGCCCAAAAGGTTATTGCTGAAGCCGATGAAAAAGCCAATGCTGTTGTAACCAAAGCTAAGGCCGAAGCAGCTAAGCTGGAGTAGCTTGAATTTTGGTTGATTACTTTTGGTATTTGGTGTTTAGCGTTTGAAATGGAGCCCAAATGACGCAGATGATTTAGTTTATTGTTGACAGTTGGTGGTTGTTTGTAAAAGAGAATTTAGCCCCCTAGTCATGCTGAGCTAGCCGAAGCATCTCATTGTACTTTAACTCGATTATAATAAGATTCCTCGACTAGCTCGGAATGACAATTCCTTTAACATCCACGCTCCCTTTGTCATGCTGAGCTAGCCGAAGCATCACTTTGTACTTTCATTCCTTTTTATACCTAGATTGGTTTTGCGAAAACCGCTCTTTGCAATGCTTTCTGTTGCGATGCAACGTTTCACGGTTGCTCTTTGGAATACTTTAGCGTGCATCATTTTTCTTTTAGGATTACCTATTGGTTTACAAATGTTTCGCTCCTATGGGGCTGGGAACGTTTTTTGTTGATAATGACCTCACCCCAAGCCCCTCTCCTGACAGGAGAGGGGAGAAGCAATTAGGGAACCTTGTTGCAGGGCTAAAGTCTCCCCTCTTAGGGGAGATTAAGAGGGGTCATCTAGGTTGAATATGGAAAACGACCTCACCCAAACCCTTTTTCCTAAGAGAGAATGGAGTGGAAAAAGCAGCAATGGCATAAAAGCCAGACCCGACAATGGGTCGGGGGTGGAACGTGGCGGTGGGTTTTGTAAGCGATACCAAATGAGTCACGCCGCAGGCGTGGCGAATAGTATCGCGTGGCAGTTCCACCCACGGGGCACCCATCGGGTCGGGCTTTTCAGCCTTGATTTTCTTTGGTTCTTTCTTGTATCAAGACAAGAAAGAACGTGTAAACCGCTCTTTGCAATGCTTTCTGTTGCGATGCAACGTTTCAAGGTCGTTCTTTGGAAAAGGCAATGCGTGCATCGCTATACATGTAGGAGGGAGCCACTGGGTTAAAAATATTGCCCCCTACAGGGCTGGAAACGTTGTTCGTTATTCGTGAATCGTTGTTCGTGAATATCACGTCACACGCTCTGTGAAACACTGGGTAAACTCTGTGTAACCCTATGATACCAATTTAGTTGATGGTTGTTGGTTGATAGTTGATAGTTTATAATAGATTACCTAAAATCTTGAATCTGAAATCTTAAATCTGAAATTTTAAATTTTTATCCTTTATCCTTTAACCTTTAACCTTGCCATTTCAGCCCACTAGCCCCTTAAGCGCCTCAGCAAGCGGTTTAGCCATATTTCCGCCTTTCAGGTGGATTGTACGTATCCCTAACCCTTTAGCAGCATCGATGTGCTCATGGGTATCGTCAACAAAAAGTGTTTCTGAAGGTATTAAGCCGTTCTCGCTTAACACACGCTGAAAGATTTGAACTTGTGGTTTCCTGATGCCCATTTCAAAGGAGAGGTATGCCTTGTGGAAGTAATCCTTAAGCTCTTTGCCTGTTTCCTCAACAAGCAGCCTGTTGTAGTGGTTAAAATGGATAACGTTTGTGTTGCTTAGCAGGTATACCCTATAATTCTTTTTTAATCGTTCAATTAATTTGAGCCTTTCGGTATCCCAACTCAGAAGCAAAGCGTTCCATGCTTTATCGAACTCCTTGGGGCTGAGAGCAACCATAAACATTTGGTTGAACTCCTGCCTAAAGGTATCAGGGTTAATCAAACCGCAATCGAACTGGTTGAAAAGCTCGTTACTTCCTGTAAGTGTAGTATGATTGCCCAGGTAAACACCCATGTTTTCAAAGGCTTTTAGGGTAAGGCTATAATCAATATCAAGTACCACTCCACCTAAATCAAGTATTATATTTCTGATAATCAGATTGTCAGGTTTTGTATTGCTGCTAATACTCATATTTTTTGGACTCCCTATTTGAAAATTCAAATGCAAATATGTAATTTTGCAAACCAAAATAAAAACAGTAAAAACTGTTTTTTGGGCCCATAGCTCAGCAGGTTAGAGCATCTGACTCATAATCAGAGGGTCGCTGGTTCGAGCCCAGCTGGGCCCACAAACCGCCGCAAGGCGGTTTTTTTTTATTCACTCCATCAAAAAATCTGCTTAAAAATATAAATTTAAACGTGGGTTTTGGGTTTGAAGTGTTAACCAAATACTATACATTTGCGAAAAATCATAAGTATAATCACCTTCTAAAAATAAAAGCATGAAAAACATATTGGTTGTTGGTGCCGGTGGGCAAATTGGTTCAGAGCTGGTGCCGCATCTCCAAAAGATATATGGAACCAACAATGTTGTGGCTGCCGATATCAACACAAGCTGCGCCCATCACTTTCAGAATGGTCCGTTTGAGGTGCTCGATGCTCTTGATGCCAAAAAATTTGCTGAATTGGTGAGGAAGTATAGGGTTGATACTATTTTCAACCTGGTTGCATTACTTTCAGCTACCGGCGAAAAAAATCCACAGCTGGCCTGGAAGATAAACATGGGAGCACTGATGAATTCGCTTGAGATTGCTCGCGAGAACCATTGTGCTGTATTTACCCCCAGTTCCATTGGGGCTTTTGGCCCAACATCGCCAAAGGACAACACCCCTCAGGATACCGTTATGCGCCCAACTACTGTTTACGGAATTTGTAAGGTAACAGGCGAAATGCTGAGCGATTACTACTTCCTTAAGTATGGAGTAGATACCCGCAGTGTACGTTTCCCCGGAATTATTTCAAATGTTACTCTCCCCGGTGGCGGTACTACCGATTACGCAGTAGAGATTTACTATGGAGCAATTCAACAGAAGCATTACGTTTGCCCATTGCCCCAAGGTACATACCTCGATATGATGTACATGCCCGATGCCCTTGATGCTTGCGTTCAGCTCATGGAGGCAGACCCATCAAAGCTCAAGCACCGTAACAGTTTTAACGTAACTGCAATGAGTTTTGAGCCCTCACAAATTTATGCTGCCATTAAAAAGCGTATCCCCGATTTTACTATGGAGTACAATATTGACCCTGTAAAGAAAGCCATAGCTGATAGCTGGCCCAACTACATGGACGATAGTTGCGCCCGTGAGGAGTGGGGATGGAATCCCAAGTGGAACTTGGAAACCATGACCGACGATATGCTTAAGGTGATTGGCGAAAAGTATAAGGCAGGTGTGCTAAAGTAGAATTTACCAATTTTTTGAAGGGGGGCTTTGAGCCTCCTTTTTTTATTCCATTCCCGTATCGCGCTTAACCATCCGAACGAAGTAGTCCTTGTTAGGAAGAGCTGATGTTTTCAGTTGGTTCAGCCAGAAGCTAGCAGTGAGCTTATCGCCCTTAGTATAGAAAATCATTACCAAATGGTAGTAGGCGTACCCATAAACATGGGTAGGATTAGCAGGTATTTCCTCAACTACCTTGCTGAAACATTCAACTGCTTGTGCAATATCGTTTTTGGTGTAATACTCCATGCCCAGGTTGAATAACCTTATATCGGAGTTTAACTTATTGCTTAGTATTATGCCCTTAAAAAAGAAACAGGCTTTATTGCAATCCTCAATAAGGTTGATACTGTTTAGGTTTTTTGGAATTGGAGGAAAAATAAGTTTAAACGATAGGGTTTCGCCCTTACGGCTAAAGTTATGGGTTGCAGGACATGTTGGAATACCGTGTGAGCCAATCCTGTAATACCGTTGGCGGGTATTCAGGTTTTCAATGTAGATATTCTTATCGGCACAAAACCAGCCATTGCTATCAGCGTTATTCACAACCGTTAGACTTACAACCGTTGAATCCGGATAAATGGCAATATGTTCAATGGTAAGCTCTGGGTGCGAGAGTTCAGCCGCAAAGGGTTTTTCAATAATGGTTTGCGGTAAAACCCATAAAGGGAGTAAAAGTAAAAATGATAGGATGATTGATTTTAGAACCATATAGAAAAAATTTAGGGGTTGAGAACCAACCCCTAAATTAGTATAATTAATTAACATTTAGAACTTATAGGCAGCACCTATTGAGAATAAAACATTGGTCCTATTATAGGTTTCAATAGCTGAGGGAATCCCATAAGTAGAATAATCGATTTCTTTTGAATCAGAATTATACATGGTGAACAATCCTGCAAGTTCAAGCGATAGATTATCGTTTACTTTGAACATTCCTCCAAAGCCAACGGTGTTAGATGTTAAGCTATGGGTTAAATCGGTTTGAAAGCCTTTACCCACACCTGTTTTTGCGTAAAGGTAACCAGCCGAAACCAGTATTTTATCAGTAATATCATATTCCAAACCTGCAGCAATTTCGTAAAGATTTCCTTCGATATCCTTTTTAACGCCTGGCGCGCTTTCAATAACTGCATCTTTATCAAAGTAGTAATGAAATCCGCTTGCAAAGCGCAAGGATTGTAAAATTTTATATTCAAAACCTGCCGATAGGATAGCAGGAATATCGTAACGAAGTTTTCCTCCATCGGGGAATAAGCCAGTACCATCAACCTTTGTGTCGTTGGTCAGTGTTAGTTTTGTTCGGAATTCATATTTAATACCAATGTTAAGTTTATCGCCAAAAGTCAAGTTAGCACCAATTATAGGAGTATAACCTGTTCCAGTTTGAATAGCATCAACCTCCTTGTCAGCAGTAGCTGTGGCATTTGCTGCCATGGCTGCAGATTTTCCGGCAAATACAGGGGCGGCAGCGCCCAGAGTTGCTCGAGCTGTCTGAATATCAATTAAACCAATTTGCGATTGTGGAACTCCTGCAGCTACAAGGAGTCCAGAAATTTGAGTAATTTGTTCAGATGTTAATCCAACACTTGTTCCATTCACTAGTAATGTTGAACCTCCTCCTCCATTAACTATTGGTTCTAGGCCATTGTAGTAACTGGTTGCACCGACAGACCACCCATTAAGGGTGTTTGCTGCATCGGTAAAAAATTGTGTAGCAGGAACCATATTAGCGCCATTGTAATTTGCACCAAAAGCTGGTTGGTTGGGATTTATTAGAATGTTTTTAAGAAAGCCATTATAGGTGTTTTTGGCCAAAATTGCTCGTGCACCAAGTGAGAGTGAAATCATATCGTTAATAGCGTAACTGGCATTAATTTGTGCACCCCAAAAAACACTTGACCCATCAAAGTTAATATCTGCAGAGTATTTAGTAGTAGTAATTCCATTAGCTGTTAGGCTTGCAGGTATTACAGATACTGGGATTTCAAAACTTGGTAAACCTGTATTATACTTTGCAGAGCCACCTCCTGCATTGGGTTGAATGCCAAAACCTAATGCTAGTTTATCTTTCTTGTATACTGCATAAAAATCAGGAAATAAAGGCGCTGCAACGTCTCCAACATATTTGGATTCATTTAAAAGCGGAAATTTGTTTTCGATAGTTTTTTTCTGAAAAATGGTTTGGTTACTCAGGTAGAGATGAAAACCATTTTCCATTTTTACTAACCCCGCAGGGTTAAAATAAACAGCATCGATACTGGTTGATGCATCGCGAGCAAGCATTCGCACGTAGGTTGCACTTTGGTTTGTGTTGGTTACAATACCACCGGCCATTACCAGCGTGGTTAAACCGGTTGCAATAATGGTTAGTAGTTGTTTTCTCATACTTCGCTTTGTTTAGGTTAGTAATAGATTATATTCTGATTTAAACGTTTGTATTGAACGATGGTTTGAAAGAAGAACGAAAAATGTTCCCCTGTTGATAGGCTAAACGATGGAAATCAATTCCTTAGGTACTGATTTAAAAAGCCTTGCTCAAGGCCAAGGTTGAGGTGGCTACCTCCGTTAAAGAAAAATTCAAATCCAGCCGGTAAAACCCTGCCATCGTATGAACAACTGGAGGCCGACTTTATGCCAAGTTTTTGTTTGATGCGCATAACAAACCTATAGAGCGGTTTGCTTAAGAACCGCTTTACTAGAGTAAAGTATGCAACAATTGCCAGATAAATTTTTGCCCTGCGCATCGAGTAGGGTGAATATTTGGTGCTAATATAGATAATTATCGATATATTTTCAACTATCACACTTTTTTGTAAAATAATTACATGAAAACGTTTGTTGGTTTTAATTGCTTTTGCATAACTTGCATAAATAAATCCGAGCTGTATGTATAAAAAGTTAATTCTGCCATTCCTGCTTATGCTCTGTCAGGCAGTAAATGCACAAACCGATTCTTTTCAGTTTACAGTAAAGTATGAGATACCTACTTCGCCCATAAAGGATCAGCAACGTACTGGCACCTGCTGGAGCTTTGCAACCACGTCGTTTGTTGAAACTGAGCTTATACGAATGGGACAGCCCGTATTTGATATCTCCGAGATGTACTTTGTGCGCTATGCCTATGAGGGGAAGGCACAGAACTATGTTAGGTTCCAGGGGGCCAACAATTTTGGTCAGGGTGGACAAGCGCACGATGTAATGAATATTATCCGTAAGTATGGCATGGTAACCGAAAAGGAATATCCGGGATTGAATTACGGCTCCGAGGTTCACGCCCATGCTGAGCTTGAGGCTGTGCTTAAAGCATTTCTGGATGCTGTGGTGAAAAATCCAAACAAAAAATTGTCAACCGCATGGTTCCCTGCATACCGCGGAATTCTTGATGCTTACCTTGGAGCTGTCCCCGATAAAGGAAATTCACCTTTATCAAAAGTCCCCTTTAATCCTGACGATTACATTGAGTTTACCTCATTCAACCATCATCCGTTCTACAAAAGGGTATCGCTTGAAATTCCCGATAACTGGTCGCACGACCTTTACTACAATCTACCGCTCGATGAGATGATGCAGGTAATAACCTACGCCCTGGGGAATGGCTATTCCGTTTGCTGGGATGGCGATGTGAGCGAAAAGAGTTTTGCATACCGCAAGGGTGTGGCTCTGTTGCCCGTTTCAAAATTCGAAGAGCTTAGTGGGTCCGATAAGGAGCGATGGACTGGTATTACTGAAAAGGATTTTACCGCACGCATGGCAAATTTTGACGCACCTGTTCCCGAAATTAAGGTTACTCAGGAAAACCGCCAGGCAAATTTTGACAACCTAACCTCCACCGACGACCACTTAATGCACCTAACCGGTATGGCTACCGATCAGAATGGAACGGTTTACTTTTTAACCAAGAACAGCTGGGGAACTGAGGGTGTGTACGATGGTTATCTATACATGTCCGAATCGTATGTGCGTATGAAAACCATAGCTGTGATGGTTCACAAAAATGCCATTCCTGCGGAGATAAAGAAAAAGCTAGAATTGTAGCCTACCCGTAAACAAGTAGGTTGCAGCCCCTAATGGGGGCAGAATCCATACGGCCAAGCACCTCAAATGTTCTATCGTGATGCAGTCGACCTAAATCCTGCGTTTGAATAAAAGCGCATGAGTATAGGTTTGCTAAATCGATTATGTTAATTCCTCCAGTAGCTCCTACAGGCGCTATAGTAAGCGGATCGTTAGTTTCACGAATTAAAACACGCATCCAGGGTGGACAGCTGAAAATTCCTTTTCCCTTTGAGTAGGCTTGCGATAGTAGCTCGGTCATACCGTATTCGGAATGGATACTATCAACGCCAAATGCTTCGGTAAGTATTCCATGTAACTCATCGCGAACCATTTCCCTACGGCGGCCTTTCATGCCGCCAGTTTCCATAACAATAGTATTTTTAAGCCTTAGGTTGTGCATCTCGGCAAGGTCAAGCAAGGCAAATGATACTCCAATTAACAGGCACTTTTGACCGGATTCATCGAGCATCTGAAGCTTTGCCGCTAGCTCGTTAAGCTGGTTGAGGTAAAAACCACCGTGTGGGTTTCCCGACTGCCTGATAAGACCATCGACCATGTAAACCAACGATGATCCGGTGCGTTCCAGGTAGGCTGGTAGTAGAGCTAGTATGCAGTATTGCTGCTCGTTACCATAGAAGTGGCGGAAACCCAGGGTGTAGCTTTGTTTGTAAATGTCAACCTTAGCCACATAATGCCTGCTGGTTTCGGAACCTGTGGTTCCGCTGCTTGTAAACTCTATTTCGGGCGAAAGCCCATTGGCAAGTATTTGATTGCTCTTAAAGAATTGAATGGGAAGGAATGGAATCTGATTGATTTCCACAACCTTATTGGGGTCAACTTTTAGTAAATCAATATAGGTTCGGTAAATATCAACATTTTTATACTGAAATCTAAATACCTCAAGGGCAAGGTTTTCAAATTCAGCATCAGAACTTATATTAAAAATCTTTTCTACTTCCATTGCTTATAAATCGTGAACCATTAATCGTTAAACGGGGTTTGGTTTATATAGCTAAAATGTTGACTTCCTTAATCATGCTAACCCGAATTTTAGAGTTTGTTGAGTCATTCCAAATTTCAAATTTAAGATTCCAAAACCCGTCCCGAGTTAGCGAGATTCAAGTGCCTGCTCTGGTTTATGGAGTTCAAGAACCTGATCAAATATGCGACTTTATTCTATTTTTTGCTTCCTTTTACTAACTCAACGTTAGGATCCCAGAAGTGCTTATGGAAATCAACCACAGCATTATCTTCAACCCTTATGCCTTCCGCCTCAAGGAGTTGCTGCATGGTATTGCTACCGGGGAAGTGGATTTTTCCGGTTAGCAAACCTTTTCGGTTTACCACCCTGTGTGCAGGAACCCAATCCTCCTGGATCGATGATGAGTTTAGCGCCCAACCAACCATTCGGGCTGAGCGGGTTGCTCCAAGGTATCGGGCAATGGCTCCATAGGTGGTTACACGACCAAAGGGAACCAACCGGGTTACCTGGTAAACCCGTTCAAAGAAATTATCGTTATTCCTCGATGTTTGGCTCATGGAAAGGGCCTGAATGGTTTACTTGGAATTTAATGTAAGTAATTGGCAACCCTTGGTCAAGGAACTGCTGCTCGTAAAAGGTTTTAATGCCTAGAATGGGATCGTTGCTTACCTCGGAGTAAAGATTGCTGGTGCAAACCAGCATTTTAAGGTTATTTTGCTCCACCAATGCTTTAGTGTAGGCATGTAAGGGTTGACTATCGGTTTTAAGGTGAACTATGGCATTTGGTTTTAGGAATTGTATGTAGTAATTCAAAAATCGGCTCGATGTTAAACGTTTGGTTGCCTTCGATGGGCGTGGCTGGGGATCGGGGAAGGTCACCCATATTTCATCAACCTCGTCCTGGGCAAAGAATGACTTAATATGCTCAATGCGGGTTCGGATAAAAGCCACATTCTTCAAGCCCTCCTCAAGGGCTGTTTTTGCACCCCGCCACATTCGGGCTCCCTTTATATCGATACCAATAAAATTTTTATCAGGGAACATTCGGGCTAAACCCACGGTGTACTCGCCCTTTCCGCATCCAAGTTCAAGGACAATAGGGTTTTGGTTTTTAAAGAAACCCGATTGCCATTGTCCCTTTAATCTGTAATCGGTGTTGAAAACCTCCTGAAACGAAGGTTGGAAAAGGTTCTCAAAAGTTTCGTTTTCGGCAAAACGACGTAGCTTATTTTTCCCCACAGTAAAATCAAACTTTATTTATTACTTCCCAGCTCAACCCTAAATCCAATTTCGGAGATACCCTTTAACTGCTCAACCCGCATGGCTTGCTGCAGGGTAATCCTGTACTCACCTTCGGCACCAAACCTTACATTTTGCCTGTAGGTAAAGCGGTTATCGCGGTATTTACCCCTTCCTTTCCCTAACCATTTGCCATGGTCATCGGCAAGGTAACATTCAAATGTGTCGCGAGCAATTGCGCCATTGGGCGCAGCTATATCTATAAACAGGTAAAGGTTTTGGAATGGGTAATCGGTGGTATTCCTAACGTTCACGTAAAGGTTGTAGTAGGTCATTGTATCCGATACGGGAATTCGAAAACTGGCAATGCTATCGGCATGCCATTGCTCTTGCGGTAAAGCAACGTATCCGTTGTATACATAGTTATCGGAACATGCGGCAAATAGCGCAATGGTTATGGCCGAAATGACTAAGAGCTTATGCTTTGTCATCGTTTTTATGTTTGTTTTGTCCTTTGGGTTTGCGACGTTTTTTCAGCTTTGGTTTCGATTGCTTATCGAAGCGGGTGATGCTATCATCCTCCAAGCCATCGGTAAAATCGATATGGGTAACCGCAGTTTGGGGGGCAACATTAGTATCGAGTAGGCTGGGCACCTTAATGCCTTTTCGGTTTAGCTCAATTATCTCATTTACACGTTCCACCGGAACCTCAATAAGGTTTACCGATGACGATGGCTCTGAGCCAAACCACATACTACGCTTGAAAATATCGGTTTTAAAGTGATAGTAAGTGGCATCTTTGGTTTCGAGCTGTATGTTACCTTCGGGTATGTCCTTACGGGCATCAACATAGCTTGCAAGCTCGTAGTTCAAGCAGCACTTCAACTTACCACATTGGCCAGCTAATTTTTGGGGGTTAAGTGATAGCTCCTGAATTTTTGCTGCATTTGTGGTAACCGAATCGAATTGGGCAATCCAGGTAGAGCAGCAAAGTTCGCGGCCGCATGTGCCGATGCCTCCAATTCTACCAGCTTCCTGTCGGGCACCAATCTGCCGCATCTCAACCCGTATCTTAAATTCCTCCGCAAGAACCTTGATAAGTTCACGGAAATCGACACGTTCATCGGCAATGTAGTAGAATATGGCTTTGGTTTTATCGCCCTGATACTCAACATCGCCAATCTTCATGTCGAGCTTTAGCCTTTCGGCTATCTTGCGGGAGCGGATCATGGTATCGTGTTCAAGCGCCATGGCTTCGACCCACTTCTCAATATCGGCCTTTTTTGCCCGGCGGTATATCTTTTTTAGTTCCGCTGTTTTGGGATCAACACCCATGCGCTTCATCTGGCGCTCAACCAGCCATCCTGTTAGCGATACTACACCAATATCGTGACCGGGCGATGCCTCAACGGCAACAATATCGCCTTTCTGTAGGCTTATCTGATTTACATTGCGGTAAAACCCCTTACGGGTGTTCTTGAACTGTATCTCAACAATATCGTATTCCTGGAGCGTTTCCGGTAGGTCCTGAACCCAATCGTAAACACCAAGTTTGGAGCAGCAATTGCCGCAGGAGCTATGGTCAGTAACCTCGTTTATGTAAACTGCGTTGCCCCTTGGGGTATATATTTTTTCCATATTCAATATCAAGCTAAACCTTGCAAAGTTAACTAATTAAACGTAAAACCAACTACTATGTTTTAGGGTTGGGTCCAATATGCTTACTCAGGCTAAACACCATGTCGGCAAAGGTGATTTGGGGATTACCGTTTTGGGCAATGCACTCGTAGGCATGGGAAAATGCTTTGGTGACCTGGTTAACATTTGCTGGCCCCAGAAAAGGGGAGAATTTTTTGCCAAAATCGGCTTCGTCGCCCATCAGGTAGGTAATATTGTCGAGCCCCATGTTAAGCATTAAGCTTTCGCGGGTAAGCTTTAGGGAGTAGCTTAGGAACTCCTTTTGTTCCTCGCGCCCAAGGCGCGAGATATCATCTACCCAATCTAGCAAGTCAATGTAACGTTTGGCATAACACAGCCTCATCAGATTTCGGTACTGCTCAAAATACTCTCCTGTGTTCTGGTTAATCAATCGAAGGGCCTCATAGAAACTACCATTCGAAATACGGGCTATATCCCTAGCCTTATCAGGTGCTATACCATGTTTCTCAGTAAGAACAACGGCTATTTCGCTTGCCGGCAGGGGTGGCACATACACCTGTTGGGTGCGGGAAAGGATAGTTTTGAGGATGAGGTTTGTGTTTTCGCTAACCAGTATGAAAAAGGTTTTTGCGGGGGGCTCCTCAATCAACTTTAAAAGCTTATTGGATGCCTGCACGTTCATACGTTCAGCCAGCCAAATAATCATAACCTTAACATCGCTCTCGTAACTTTTTAGGCTGAGCTTGCGAATTACCTCTGAGGCAGTAGCCACGTTGATCATACCCTGCTTGTTGTTAAGGTCAATGGCGTCGTACCAGTCCGTTTCGCCCATGTAGGGGTTTTCCAGTAACATTTTACGCCAAATGGCAAGCACGTCGGTGCCGGCTTCCGTAGCGCCATCGGCAGTATCGGATTTCTCCTTGCCTGCCTTGCCGGGGTATACAAAATGCAGGTCGGGGTGGATAAGTTTCGAAACCTTTTTGCAGGCGGGGCAAACCCCACACGAATCATTCTCGTTTTTGTTAGTACACATTAGGTATTGTGCAAAGGCAACTGCTAACGCAAGTTTTCCTGTACCCGGAGGTCCTGCAAGCAGCATTGCATGTGGCACACGGTTCTCCTTTACCTGCAATAGCAACCGCTCCTTAACCTGCTCCTGCCCAACTATATCGCTGAAAAACATATCGTTCCAAATTATTGACTAAACTCCAAAGTTAGCAATTTTATGGTATAGTCAACTTATAGTTTGAAAGCCTTTCCCAAGGCTTTGTTTTCAACCGTTTGCGTGAAAAATATTGATTTAAACTCTGCAATTCACTTCGAATTTTGTATTTTTGCTTCAAACCCACTAAAAACAATTCAATATGATAAGCATTGACAGTTACAGCTTTAAGGGGAAGAAAGCCATAGTTAGGGTTGATTTTAATGTACCCCTGGATAAGAAAACCTTTGAGGTTACTGACGATACACGTATTCGTGGCGCATTGCCAACAATCAAGAAGATTCTGAACGACGGTGGTGCCGCCATTCTGATGTCGCATCTTGGCCGCCCCGATGGGAAACCACAAGATAAGTATTCGTTAAAGCATGTTATTCCCGCAATTGAAAAGAACTTAGGGATGAGCATCAAGTTTGCTCCCGATTGTGTAGGTGATGAAGCCAAAAAGCTTGCTGCTGAGCTCAAGGCCGGAGAGGTACTATTGCTCGAGAACCTTCGTTTTTATGAGGAGGAAGAGGGCAAGCCCTATAGTTTACCCGAAGATGCTAGTGAGGAGCAAAAAAAGGAAGCCAAGGCAAAAGTTAAAGAGAGCCAGAAGGAGTTTGTAAAAAAACTTGCCAGCCTTGCCGATTGCTATGTTAACGATGCCTTTGGTACTGCACACCGTGCCCACGCTTCCACTGCGTTAATTGCTGCTCATTTCCCCGGTAACAGCATGTTTGGTTACCTGATTGAGAGTGAGCTAAAGGCCATGGATAAGGTGCTTAAAGCACCCGAAAAACCTTTCACAGCCATCATGGGTGGCGCTAAGGTTTCCGATAAAATTCTCATTATTGAAAACCTCCTTGAGCGCGTTGATAATCTGATTATAGGTGGTGGAATGACCTACACCTTTATTAAAGCGCAAGGCGGTGAAATTGGAAAATCGATATGTGAAGACGATAAATTAGACCTTGCCCGCGAATTACTTGCTAAGGCTAAGGCCAAAGGAGTTAATGTTTACCTGCCGGTTGATGCCGTAAACGCCGATGCATTTGATGCAAATGCTAATACCAATATCAGCAAGATTGACCAAACCCCTGCGGGGTGGATGGGGCTCGATATCGGCCCTGAAACCGTTAAGCTTTTCAGCGATGTTATCCTAAAGTCCAAAACCATACTCTGGAATGGCCCAATGGGTGTTTTTGAGATGGATAAGTTTGCCCAGGGCACCTCGGAAATTGCTAAGGCTATTGCCGAGGCTACAGCAAAAGGGGCATTCAGCCTCGTTGGCGGTGGCGATTCAGTAGCCGCAGTAAACAAGAATAAGCTTGCCGACAAAATATCGTATGTTTCAACCGGCGGTGGTGCCATGCTGGAGTATATGGAAGGCAAGGAACTTCCAGGCATTAAAGCCATCAGAGGCTAACATTATTATAAAACCCATATTGTGCCCTAAACATAAAAAGTTTAGGGCATTTTTATTCGTATATTTCATAAAAAAGTATTGATATCAATATAGTTGAATTTGTTGATTAATGCAATCTCGGCCTCGCTTTTTTACGTTTCCTCTAACTTCCTCTAACTTCCTTTAACTCCTTCACATTCTTTCTATTCTGACTCATTCCCCCCTAAAGTCACACATTTAACTTTTAAAGTTTCGCGGCTCACGTTTAACGGGCTAAAACTTATATCTCCTTTTCCCCTTCATCAACCTTTTACAACTTTAGCTGTTTAACTTTCGATGTTTCAATTTAAAAGCTAACTTTGCGGTTAATTTAAACTAAATAAAAACTATGGTTTTATCGTTGGATTCGGTCAATGAGGTGCTTTCTACTGTTTTGCACCCCGAAACCAGTAAGGATATTGTAAGCATGGGAATGGTGCAGGGGTTAATCGTTGAAGGCAGTAAGGTATCGTTTACTCTTAAGCTAACAAAGAGCAATGACCCATTCGCATCATCGTTGAAAAAAGCTGCCACCAAAGCCATCCAGCAGAAGTTTGGCGAGAATGTAGAGGTAGATATTTTGGTAGTTGCCGATGTGGCACCCAAGGTATCACCCTTGAAGCAGAAGGCATCAATCAGTAAGGTGAAGAATATCATTGCCATTGCCTCTGGTAAGGGTGGTGTAGGTAAATCGACCATTGCGGCTAACCTTGCTGTTGCAGTTGCAAAAACAGGAGCCAGGGTTGGTTTAATTGATGCCGATATTTATGGCCCATCAATCCCCAAGATGTTCAACATGGAGCACACCCAGCCCGAGATTGTTAAGGAAGAGGGAATGGAACTTATTGTTCCGGTTGAGAATTACGGTGTTAAATTGCTTTCCATTGGCTTTTTTGTTGACCCCAATAGCGCTCTTGTTTGGCGCGGGCCAATGGCTACCAGTGCGCTTAAGCAGCTAATCCATCAGGGAGCCTGGGGTGAGCTCGATTACCTTTTCATTGATATGCCTCCGGGAACCAGCGATATTCACCTTACTTTGGTTCAGGAAGTTCCGGTAACTGGTGCGGTTATAGTTAGCACTCCACAGGATGTAGCTTTGGCCGATGCGGTGAAAGGGATTAGCATGTTTACCAGCCCAAGCATCAATGTGCCCGTTCTTGGTTTAGTTGAGAACATGGCATGGTTCACCCCTGAGGAGCTGCCAAACAATAAATACTACATTTTTGGCAAGGAGGGTTGCAAGAAGCTGGCCGATAGAATGAAAATACCCCTACTTGGTCAAATTCCCATAGTTCAAAGCATCCGCGAGGGTGGCGATTATGGTGAGCCCGTGGCAATTCATGCCTCAATCACCGGTAAGGCCTTCGATGAGCTTGCTAAAAACCTGATTGAGCGCGTTGAGTGGCGCAACAGGGAGTTACCTCCCACTCAGATAGTTAATGTTCAACATAAATAACCAAATCAATTATACATGTCATGTCCAAAGAACAAGTTGTAGCCAAAGTAGAAAAGGCAATTGAAGTAATCAGACCATTCCTCCAGAACGATGGTGGCGATATCTCACTTGTTGAGGTAACGGACGATTACATTGTTAAAGTTAAACTTCATGGTGCTTGCGGTAGTTGCCCATATAGCATTATGACCCTTAAGAATGGTGTGGAACAAGCTATTATTCGCGATGTTCCTGAAATTAAGGAAGTGGTTGCCGTGAACCTGAACTTTTAAAGGTATTCCAGTTATTTGATTAAAGCCCCGGTTGGGGCTTTTTATTTTACTGACATTCTGAGATATACAAGTTGATATAAAACATACCATTATTTTAGGTCATTTCCTTTTCATATTCAACTTAAAGCAAATATCTTTGCACCTAATTTAGATTAAATCTAATTTAACTGTGAATCGCTAAACATTAGCCTTTGTAGTTTGTTGCTATTTTGTTAAAGTGTTAAACCGATATGGCAGAAGAACAGGATAAGATACTTGAAGAGGTTACTGGTTCCGAGTATAAATACGGTTTTGTAACCAACGTTGAAACCGAAACCATACCTAAAGGACTTAATGAGGATATAATCCGAATGATTTCGGAAAAGAAAGGGGAACCCGATTGGATGCTTGAATTCAGGCTTAAGGCATTTAGGCATTGGCAAACCATGGAAATGCCCAAATGGGCACACCTTGAGATACCTGAAATTAACTACCAGGATATTATTTACTACGCTGCGCCAAAGCAAAATGCAAAGCTTAACAGCCTGGATGATGTTGATCCTGAAATTAAGGCAACATTCGATAAGCTTGGGATCCCACTCGACGAGCAAAAGGTGCTTGCGGGAGTTGCAGTTGATGCAGTAATGGATAGCACCTCGGTTAAAACTACTTTCCGTGAGACCCTGGCTGAGCAGGGAATCATTTTCTGCTCAATGAGTGAGGCCATTCGTGAGCATCCCGATTTAGTCCGCAAGTACTTGGCGTCGGTAGTTCCGGTGACCGATAACTACTTTGCGGCGCTCAACTCGGCTGTATTCAGCGATGGGTCGTTTTGTTACATTCCAAAGGGTGTGCGCTGCCCCATGGAGCTTAGCACCTACTTTCGTATAAACGCAGCCAATACCGGTCAGTTTGAGCGTACGCTCATTGTTGCCGACGATGATAGTTACGTATCGTACCTTGAGGGATGTACCGCACCCATGCGCGATGAGAACCAGCTACACGCTGCGGTTGTTGAGATTGTTGCACTGGAAAATGCCGAGGTTAAATACTCTACTGTACAGAACTGGTACCCCGGCGATAAGGATGGTAAGGGCGGTATTTACAACTTTGTTACCAAGCGCGGCATATGCAAGGGCAGAAACAGTAAAATATCGTGGACACAGGTTGAAACCGGCTCGGCCATAACCTGGAAGTACCCCAGCTGTATTCTGCTTGGCGATAACTCATACGGCGAATTTTACTCCGTGGCCGTTACCAACAACCGTCAGCAAGCCGACACGGGAACCAAGATGATTCATATTGGCAAGAATACCCGTAGCCGCATTGTTTCAAAGGGTATATCGGCAGGGCATAGCAATAACAGCTACCGCGGACTGGTTAAGGTACTCAAAGGTGCCGAAAACGCCCGCAATTTCTCGCAGTGCGACTCACTACTGCTTGGCGATAAGTGCGGAGCACATACTTTCCCCTACCTTGAGGTAGATAATCCAACGGCTGTGGTGGAACATGAGGCCACAACCTCAAAGATAGGCGAGGATCAAATATTCTACTGCAACCAGCGCGGATTGTCAACCGAGGATGCTGTTGGGCTGATAATTAATGGCTACGCCAAGGAAGTTCTCAACAAGTTACCCATGGAGTTTGCCGTTGAAGCACAAAAACTGCTACAGATAAGTTTGGAAGGGAGTGTGGGGTAAGGAAAAATAGTTATTAATGAAACGGAATGATTCGGAATGAAACGGAATGAATCGGAAAGAAACTAATTAATCAGGAATTAAAATAAAATGGAAAGGAAGGCATCAAAATCGTTTGAGGATTTGCTTGTATGGCAAAAGGCACATAGTTTAGTGCTCGAAGTATACAGGACTACTAAAGGTTATCCGAAAGACGAAATTTATGGGCTTACCCTTCAATTCCGCAACTCTATCCGATCGGTTCCTGCAAATATCGCTGAAGGATACAAGAAAATCAGCAAACTAGATAAATTGCGATTTTTCAATATCGCTCAGGGTAGTTTAGAGGAATCGCGCTACTACACTATTCTTTCAAAAGATTTAGGGTACATTGATGAGGGTATTTTTAAAAATTGGATGCTTCAGATCACAGATATTAGTCAATTACTTAATTCATACTATGACAGTATTAAGAAATCAATTGCAAACAAAGACACTTAATTATATCCTTCCGGTAATTCCGAATCATTCCGATTTATTCCGAATCAATTTTAAATGCAAATAATGACAAATAAGTAAACCATAAACATATGCTAACAATCAAGGATTTACACGCCAAAATCAACGATAAAGAGATTCTCAAGGGCATCAACCTTGAGGTAAAAGCCGGGGAGGTTCATGCTATTATGGGGCCCAATGGCTCGGGAAAAAGCACATTGGCATCGGTTTTAACCGGTCGTGAGCTGGTTGAGGTTACACACGGCTCCGTTACCTTCAATGGTAAGGATTTATTGGAGATGTCGCCCGAGGTGCGTGCACGCGAGGGAATCTTCCTTAGCTTCCAGTATCCGGTTGAGATTCCCGGTGTGAGCATGGTTAACTTCATGAAAGCTGCCGTTAACGAGCACCGCAAGTACAGGGGATTAGAGCCCCTATCGGCTTCCGATTTCCTGAAGATGATGCGTGAGCGTAAGGAACTGGTCGAAATAGATTCGGCTCTTACCAACCGCTCGGTGAACGAAGGCTTTTCCGGTGGCGAAAAGAAGAAAAATGAAATTTTCCAGATGGCCATGCTGGAACCCAAGCTCGCCATACTCGACGAAACCGACTCAGGCCTCGATATCGATGCACTACGCGTGGTGGCAAATGGTGTGAACAAGCTCAAACGCCCCGATAATGCAGTTATTGTAATTACCCACTACCAGCGCTTGCTCGACTATATAGTTCCCGATTATGTACATATCCTTTACAATGGTCGCATTGTTAAAAGTGCTGGGAAAGAACTTGCCCTTGAACTTGAGGAAAAGGGATACGATTGGATTAAAAATGGCGACAATGCCTAAATCAATTTGGTGGTAAAACTGCAACCATATGTCCGATAAAACAATAGCAACACCCATACGTGAGGAACTGATTAACCTATATCAGAACAATCTCGATTTAATAACCCGAGGAAGTGCCGATATACTTAATCAGCACAGGCAAGAGGCTTTAAAGCATTTCAGCGTGCTTGGAATTCCCTCACAAAAAAACGAAAAGTATAAATACAGTAAAATTGAACCGCTTTTCTCCTACGAATACGAAAAGTATTTTGCACCTAAACGCATTGCGTTTAATGTAGATGATATTTTTCGTTGCGATATTCCCGAACTCGATACCCATTTGGCATTGGTGCTTAACGGATTTTACCTGCCCAAAGGCGAAAAGCTAATCACCTTGCCCAATGGCGTTATTTTCGGGAGTTTAGCCGAAGCGGCTGTTAGGTTCCCCAATTTGGTTAAGGATCGATATAACTCTCTGGCCGAAAACCAAACCGATGGTCTTGTGGCCATGAACACAGCCTTTGCCCAGGATGGTGTTTTTATTTACATCCCCCGGAATGTGGTGGAGAGCAAGCCCATTCAGATTATCAACCTGCTCATGTCCGATGTGAATCAGCTGGTGCAGTATCGCAACCTTATTGTGGTTGAGGAAGGCGCTCAGGCAAATGTCCTAATTTGCGACCACACCCTCTCACCCAAGCGGTTCCTATCAAACGTGGTTACAGAGATTTTTGTGGGCAACAATGCCCAGCTCGAGTTTGTGAAGATGCAGAATGAGCATAACGATGCGGCTCAGCTTACCCACACCTTTGCACACCTGCAGGCCGATTCCAGACTGGTTACCAACGTTCTTTCGCTTCACGGTGGTTTTATTCGCAATAATCTTGCTGTTACACTTGCAGGTGAGGGCGCCGATGCACAGCTCTACGGTCTTTACCTTACTGACCGCACCCAGCATACCGATAACTTTACTTTCATTGACCATGCTGTTCCCAACTGCACCAGCAATGAGCTCTACAAGGGAATACTCGACGATCAGGCTACCGGTGCCTTTAACGGCAAGATCATGGTTAGGCGCGATGCCCAAAAAACACAGGCCTACCAGTCGAACAACAACCTGCTGCTCACAGCCGATGCCCGTATGAACACCAAGCCACAGCTTGAGATATACGCCGATGATGTTAAATGCTCCCATGGAGCCACGGTTGGCCAGCTCGACAACGAAGCCCTTTTCTACATGCGGGCTCGTGGCATAGGCGAGCGCGAGGCAAAGCTGCTGCTGATGTTCGGTTTTGCCCATGAGGTAGTTAAGCGAATTTCCATTGACACCCTCAGGGAGCGCATCGACGATATGGTCAACAAACGCCTTCGCGGTGAACTATCGCGCTGCCACAACTGCCCAATGCATTGCTGTTAGGGAGGGACTGAAAGGGGTTGATGAGGGGAAGGTTCGTTGATAGTTGTTCGTTGATCGTTGTTCGAAATAACGCCTTAATATATGGACTATAAGGAACTTGATGTGTGGAAGTCATCAATTGAATTGGCAAAATTAGTTTACCATTTCACTAGGCAATTACCATCAAATGAAGAATATGGTCTATCCCATCAAATGAGACGCGCAGCTATCTCAATTCCTTCAAATATTGCCGAGGGTATTGGGCGAAACACTTCAAAAGAAACAATCCAGTTCCTTTTTATTGCAAGAGGTTCTATTTTTGAACTTGAAACTCAACTTATTTTGTGCAAGGAGATTTTTAAAGTAGATACTAATGATTATGACGCTCTCTTCCAAAAGCTACAAAACTGCAAAATGTTAATAAACGGCTTCATTAATTACTATCAAAAAAAGTAAAGAGATGTTTAACACGAACAACGAACAACGAACAACGAACAACCTAATAAGCCGTCGCTCTGACTTCCCAATCCTTTCCCGCGAGGTTTACGGGCGGCCTTTGGTTTACTTTGACAATGGGGCAACAACCCAGAAACCCCTTTGCGTGCTGCAAACCATTGAGCGGTTCTACAGGGAGATAAACGCCAATATTCATCGTGGGGTTCATAAGCTTAGCGAGGAATCGACCCGTGAGTACGAGAATGCTCGCGAGGTTGTTCGGAAATTCCTTAATGCCCGAAAAACATCCGAGATAATATTTACCTCTGGGACTACCGCATCAATCAACCTTGTGGCATACTCGTTTGGCGAGGTGTTTGTCCGCCAGGGCGATGAGGTGCTGGTAACCGAAATGGAGCACCACTCCAACATTGTGCCCTGGCAGCTGCTCTGCGAGCGTAAGGGCGCAACCCTAAAGGTGCTTCCCTTTGATAGCAATGGCGAGCTAATGCTCAATAAATTACCCGAATTACTTACCCCAAAAACCCGTATAGTTGCTGTAACGCAGGTGTCGAACACCCTGGGAACGGTTAATCCTATAGCCGAGATTGTGCGCATAGCGCACAGCCAAAACATCCCCGTGCTGGTTGATGGCGCTCAGGGGGTAAAGCATGGTAAAATTGATGTTCAGCAGCTCGATGCCGACTTTTATGCCTTCTCGGGGCATAAGATTTATGGCCCAACCGGTATAGGTGTGCTTTACGGTAAGGAGGAATGGCTTGAGCGTATGGTGCCCTGGCAGGGTGGTGGCGATATGATTGCAACCGTATCGTTTGCCAAAACCACCTTCAACGAGTTACCGTTCAAGTTTGAGGCGGGAACAGCCAACTACATCGGCGCAGCCGGATTGGCTACAGCGCTTAACTACTATTCAAGCATAGGCCCTGATATTGCCACCGCATATGAGGATGAGCTGCTAAAATACGCTACCCAAAAGCTAACGGAGATAGATGGGCTAACCATTTACGGAAATGCACCGGAAAAGGCAGCCATCATCTCGTTTTTGCTCAACGGAATTCATCCGTACGATACCGGCATGATACTCGATAAGATGGGCATAGCCGTTCGTACAGGCAACCACTGCACCCAACCCGTTATTGATCACTTCGGCATCGATGGCACTGTGCGTGCCTCGCTGGCTTTCTATAACACCTTTGAGGAAATTGACCGACTGGTGGAAGCCCTCCATAAAGTAAAGGAGATGTTTGGCTAGGCTCCACCATTGTTTGTGTGCGTAAATTTCAGATAAAGGCTTGGGAAAAAGTCCGCAACGTTTGTAATAAAATTAGGCACTGATATTCATACTTTAATTGTAAGTTTTGTTGATTATTTTCTCAACTTCATTTACAATATCATTATAATTTTTATTTTTTTCAATATAAACTATTTTTTCATCCTTAAACCATTTTCCATTTTCATCTTTAAACCATTTTTCAATTTGCCAACCTGAATTTTTTATCCTAATTTTTAAATTAAAATGTTGTAGTCTAATTTCAAGAAACCCTTTTTTATGAAATTCACAATTAAAGGGTTTAATTTTTTCATTTATTCTTTCCTTTAAAAATGTAAAAACATCGTGTCTTTTTGAACGAATTTTTCTATTTTCAACAGTTTGTATAAAGTCCTTGAAATAATATTTATAATACATATTTTCACTTTCATATGTTGGATATAATTCTTGCAACTTTTCATTGACATTTTTAATAAAATGGCTTAAAATAATTTGTTTGAATTCATTATTCTTTTCAAAATATTCTTTAGCAGAACCAATAACTTCTTTTACGTAAGGAGTTAATATGAAATAGTAATAATGTTTATTTGGAAACTCCTTTTCTATATATTGTTTATAATCTTCGAGTGGATTATTTAAATCATGGTTTATTTTAAACTCAATACAAAAAACAAAAACATCTGAAATAATTAGAATATCAATTCTTTTCTTATTGTGAGTTAGTACCTCAGTTTTTACTTTTACTTCATTTTTATTGTATACAATTTTACCTATACATGTTTCATTATTTGCATTTTCCCCTTTATGAGTAAAATTACTTTCAAGTAAAGCGTCGATAAACAATGTTTCTAAATTGTGTTCTTCTTTTGGATTGAAGAAGAAAGCCAGCAAATTAGCAAAAGGCACTTCTTTGTTATGTACTTTCAGTATCTCCATGAAGGTCTTTTGCGGTTCATTGAAAATTATTTCTGGAATTACCATTTGTTGTCTTTGCATTGAACTTGTTTGGCATTATTATTAACGACGTATTAATTGTGGTGAATGTATTTTTTTCTTTCTAATTATCAAAGTGAATTCATGAAAATTTTATAACTTATTTAATTTGCTTTTCGAAATGCATCACACACGGTTAAGTTTCCATATTCAATCAAGTCGTCTAAGCAGAAACTTTTAAACTGGCGGTAGTCCTTAAACTCTTCAAAAGCCGATTTTGCACGAGCTATTCTCATTTTTCCCTCACCCTTAAAAGGGAAACTAAATATAAATTCAAAATTTGCATTTCTGTTATTAAGAAGTTTGAAAATAGATTTTCCTAGAAGTGTTCCTGTTAAACCTCCAAGCCCGACTAAAATTATAAAATGCTCATTTGAGTCAAACACCGATTTCACTTCATTGGGCAAAGCTATGTAGTAATTCGACTAATCATCTATGCTGTCATATTTTTTGGGAACGTTGCAGTGAATAGACTTTATTTTTGAAGGAAGCTTTGGAAATTCTTTTGATGCTATACATGTCAATTTAGCTTGCAACCCCTGATTGTAGTAATGCTCTAATGTCAGGGAACCTCCTCCTCCAAGTCCCACTACATGCAAGTTCTTATGTATTCCTTTCTTACAGAAATGTGATTGATTTGGTTCTTGTTGGAAATCATCAGAAAGCAGATGGAAATCTGCTGCTTCCAATGTTGAAGTAACATTAATCACTCTTCCCTTTTTCATTTTGATTTGGTTTATACAAGTTTAACGCTTTATTATACACTTCTTTAATGCTATTAACTAAACTTTCTGGTTTGATAACCTTAACATTCTCCCCAAATGACAGTAATTCCATAATAAAATCATGGGTGATGAATATTTTTAACTTTATTCTCAGTTCATTTTCATTTTCAAACTCTATTTGTTGAGTTTCATGAAGTGGTAAAGATTTAATATAATTCCCCTGAAAGCGACTAAAGGTCAAAATAACTTCTTGAGGCTCTTTCGCATTCGGCCCAATTATTCCAAAGCAATACCTATAATATTCATTCACATCAAAATCAATAGGATATACGAATTGTTTTTTTGTGATTACTAATTGTGTTAAACGGTCTAGAGCAAAGCTTTTAACTTTTTTATCCATTAAATCCCTAGCAAGTAAATACCATCGACTTTTAAATTCCTTAAGAGCATAGGGTTCTACAACTCGATGGGTTGACGTATTCTCCCAGAATTTTTGATAAGAAAATGATATTTGAACCTTATTTTTTATAGCATGTAGCAAACTATATAGATTTCCGGTGCCTTGAGGCCGCCGTTTTTCAAAGTGAATATAATTTGAAAGCCTGTCGCTAATATTTAAAGCGTTAAAAGTATCAAAAGCCTCTAAAATTCTCTCGTTTACTTCTGGTTGCTCGTCAAAGTCAATATAATAAACCTTTTTCGAAAAATCATATTGAATATCAATATTATAAATCGAACGAATATCTTCGATGTCCCTTTGAAATGTGCGTTTTGATACATTGAAATTGTATTCCTGCAAATCTGATTCAAAAGCGAGATAGTCAGAAATTTCCGAAAATGAAGACGGCTGTTTTCTGAGCTTTTTAATTATCAGGTTATATCGTGCAATTGATTCTCTCTTCGACATGATTTTTATGCTTTTGTGAAACCTATTCGAACTCCTCTGTTTTTTGATAATAATTCCGTTTTGCAGAAATCAAGAATACTATTAAAATCTACTGTAATACCGTGAATTATTTCATGTATCTCAACCTTTCTAACAATATTATCAATTTGGCCTCCAGAGAAATCAAAGCGGTTTGCAAGTATTTCACATTCTGATTCAGAAAGACTTGGTAATTTTGAATTCCATATTTTGGCTTTTACCGAAATATCAGGTTTTTGAAATTCAATTTTGAATAAAAAACGCCTTTCAAATGCCGAATCAAGATTTTTTGCAAGGTTGGTTGTGGCAAAAAATATACCTTCAAAACTTTCAAGTTCTTCAAGTATAATGTTTTGAATTGCATTTTCGGTTTGTGAAACATTCGAGGTGCTATTCTCTTTCCGTTTCGTAATAATTGCATCGGCTTCGTTGAACAATAAAATGGGCATTCGCTCACAGTCTTTTGCATAAGCCTTGTAATCAGTGAAAATACGTTTTATAATTTTCTCACTTTCACCAAACCACATTGATTTTGATTGACTAATATCAACTTTCACAATTTCCCTATTAGTGTCCTTAGCAACTTGAAAAACAGTTTCTGTTTTTCCTGTGCCAGGCGAACCATGCAATAAAGCAGTAATACCTTTCGGCAAACCTTTACTTTGTAATCTATTTTGCGTTTCCTTGAAATTATCTTCCTGTAACAATGTCTTTAATAAATCGAGCTGTTTACTCTCAAATTCATTAAAAAAAAGAGTTTTAGAGTTTATTTTTGCTGGTTCAATAATATTATCACGTTTCTTTATATTAGCGAAAAGTTTTAACCCTAATTCTTGTAGCATCTTAACCGAAGATTCAGATAGCTTCATTTCGGTATAACTAAAGAAATTAGCTTCGACTATTTCTAAATGATTTTGACTGATTAACTTATTTTCATTCGACATAATCTTTTGAACATATTTAACTCTTTCAGAAGGATTATCAAATATACTCTCTGTCACACGTCCAATATCAGTAGTTTCATTCCCTGTTATCGTTTCCCAAATCAAGTAAAGGAATAGATATGTATCTTCGATACTAAACTGGTAATCATTTATTTTCTTGATAAGAGGGAAATGTAAATTTGAAGAAATAAGCTCTTTAGCTTGGGCGAATAGCTCAAAAGTAGATAGTTCTTCGCTATCTCGTTGTTCGCCTAACTTATGAAATTTTTCAAGAAGTTCTATCACATCTTTAAATCCTTCACGCTCAATTACAGGCATTGGTTTATTGTTCAAGATTGCTTCTGTAATTTTCTCATTTATTGTAAACTGGTCGTTTGAAAGAGCTAATCTAACTCTGTGTGAAGATTTTTGCTTTTTTAAAATGCCCTTTGAATATAACACATCGAAATCATCACTGAATTCCAATAATTTCATTGGATTACAGTCAAAATACTCAATCAGGTCTTTCAAATCAACAGTATCACCTTTGTAATTGAGGGCGAAAACCATTGCGACAATTAATGACTGATTTCTAGAAACCTTAAAATAATCGGAAAGATGTTTTAATTCAACATCAACTTTCTCAAAAAATGCTGAATCAAGCTTGCAATCTTTTGATTGCTCATATACTTTGCCTATACTTTCCAATAATCTAAATTTTATATTCTGCTCCATATCTGTAATATTTTGAACAAAGATACTGGCAGAGTGTGACAATATATGTCGCAGTTGTTTTATACTTTAATTTCTTTGTAATTTTCACCTACAACCCTCGTTTTCTCAAGTACATATAGTATGGTTTCTTTTTCGTTTAAACATATTCTTTTATGATAGCAGTCTCTCAAAAGAGAGTCATTTTTAATTAAATGGCTTCGATAATCATTTAAAGGTGTAGCGTTCTGAATCACATTTTTTAAAATTGTGATTCTGTCATCACTCAAATTAAACGAATTGGAAATTAACTTATAAACTGCCTTTATAAACTCATCCGATTTTTTTCTGAAAGCATCTTTCCATTCATTTTCAGTATTCAATAATGAGTATCTATGAGCCCAACCAAGAGAAGATGTCCTACCGTCCCAAATTGGATATTTGCCTTGTGTTAGTAAGGCTTTTCGTAATAAATCATCCTTACTTTCAAATAACAATAAAAATTTGTCAGAAATACTGGTAAATTCTTGAATCTTATATTCCTCGCCAACTTTAGAAAAATCTAATAGAAATTTAATTTCACCTTTAAGGAAAATGTCGTCTTCTGCTTTGAATATTTGTGATTTCCAATTATTATCAGATTGTATCAATGCCGCTTTTAATTTTTCCTCCTCGATTTGTTTTGTCGCAAATCCGGATTTAAGCGTTGTACTGGAAAGAAATTCATAAATATTTTCGCATCCACTTGAAAGTTCATTGATTAAACCAATTGCACCAATAAAAGCAGAGGCACTATCAATTGTAGCATTTTGGACGATGTTCCTCACTACTCTTAGCCAATTTGAAAATGATTCGGAATCAAAGTTTTCCAAATTTACCAAGTATTGTGTTTGTGCATAGAACAATACTCTTTGGGAATAAGTAGTTTCATTTTTTTTGATAAATTCAATGAACAAGTTATTATCAATTTCTGTATCACTGTTGATTTTTACTTTTTTGGTTATACAAAAATCCCATAAAGTTACATTGGCTGGAAGTAATTCATCATTCTGATTTTTTGAGTAAACATCAAAACATTTTTTTAAATATTCAAAAGATTCTTTCGTAGGAAAATCATAAGGACTAACATCGGCAGGATTATTAAAAAGGGCTGTAATTCTGCGTTCTATTCTTTCTCTTTTAACAGCTTCGTCAGTAATATTTTTTTCTTTCTTTTCTTCGAGAATTTTTCTTGTCCTTAATTCATCTTCTGAATTTTCCAAGATTTCAAGATTTTGAGCATAGTTATTTATTGCTATACCAGCAATAAATTTTATCATCTCGTTATCAATAATATTATCTTCACCTCTATGCTTCCAAAATAAGTCTGTCCAAACTGTATCAATTCTATGTGAAAAGGTTTTTTCTGTAAGTTCCTTCCATTTTTCTTTATTATTCTCACTTAATTCAAGCTCCTTTTCAAAGACATTCTTCTTTATATGTTTTTCAAATTTGGCTTTAAAGTTCTCAAAATCAGTTAACCCTTTGCCTCTCGCATTCATTTTTATATAAAGGTCATCAGTTAAGCCTATATCATTAAGTTGCTTGAAATGAAATAAAATTGGTGGGTTTTCTGATGTCAGTTTTTGCCAAAAAATCTTTAACTCCTCATCATTTTTGCTTTGTAATCGTTCTTCAATTGCATCAAGCATTACTAACATTGCCTTTATTGTAGGGTCTTTTTTCCACGACAAAAAGAACCATTTTGAATCGTAAATTTTTTCACTTATTTTTTCCCCGATGCCCAAAAACTCTCCATTATCAACAAGCTCATTACAAAACTCTCTAGATGATATTCTTGTCTCGTAAGTAAACTTTATAAAATGCTTTTTCGTGTTCGGCAATTCACCAGTTTTTAGAGCAATATACCAGTGAAGCAGGAATAAAGTTGTTAAACGTTGTTGCCCGTCTAATGGCTGAAAAACATCTTTTTCAACATTCCCATAAACAAAATCCAATTCAAGCGAACCTTTTTCAGATTCAAGTGCTTCAATTATGCTTTCTAAGAATAAAGACCTTATTTTATTGGTTTTCTCATTTTCCCTACCTTGTGCAAAATCACGTTGAATTATCGGAATCTGAATCTTGGTCATTTCGGTAAGTAATTCCCAAAACGATGAGGAATTTAAACGTTCTACCAATTCATTGGCTAAAACCTTACCGTCAATATCTTTCATATTATTTGCAATTTTTTCGATTCTTTCAATTTTCATAGAACTTGGCTTTTAAAATTGTAAACAACTCTTTTTAAATCATCAAGATAATCAGTTCGGTCGTTTTCATTCCATATTTCAAAATCCTTCGGTTCTTTTGAATAATATTTCATAAACACATTTCTTGTACAAACAGGAATAAACGTTCCGTTTTTTTCATTCTCAATTATTTTATTCCTTTTATTTTTGAAAGAATCATTTTTATAAGAACGGTTTGTACCTCTATCAAGCAAACATAGGTTGCGAATGGTATTATCATCATCACCTAAAACATATTCGACAATTGACTGAAAATCATCTTCTGCAATTTGATTATTTTTATTAATTGCGTTCTCTATCTGTGAATTAAGCTCTAAATTAGTATGTTGTTCTGTTTTAACAAAGTTGTAAATTAACCACGTTTTTTGGTCTTTAGATTTTACTTTAACCTTAGTTGCAATTGCATGGATATGTTCAATATCCCATTTTTCTTTTTTATATCGTTCAAAAGGAAACCGAATAGTTTCATTTTTATTATTCAACATTGTTTGTATATTATGCAGTAATAAAATTTTTCGAATCAAATCCGAATGCTTTCCATATTCCAGTTCTTCCAAATTCTCACATTCAACTTTTTCTGCAATTTTGATATCAAGCAGTTTTCTAAATTCTTGTTTTTGTTTGTTTTTCACCTCTTTTAGCAATTCTGTTATATCTGAATTTGCTGAAATTAAAAACCCTATTTTATGATATAGTTCTCGGTCTGTAAACCATTCTTCAATAGTTTGAAATATCCTTTTAATTTCTTTCCAGTTTGTATCAATCTCATCTTTGCTTTTTGATTTGAATTTTTCTGAAAAGAAACGAAATGTTGAATATTGGTCGTTGCCGTTTTTTACACCATCAATATTTTTCATAATGTTGAAAAGGAACTCAATACGAGTTGGTAGCTCATTATCTGAATTATTTATAAAATACCAAAACTCATCATTTTGCAATGAGTATTCCATTCTGTCCCACTCAGATGCAATTTCTAATTGTCTTAATCTTATTTCTTCAGTATCGGAATCGGGAAAGTTTGAACTATTAAGAAAAAGGGCTTTTATTAATTCTGCGTTTGTTAATGGGATTTTCCCCATATTAATACGGGTAAAGATTTCAATTGCATCTTTTTCGGACGAAACTTCATACCAAATAACTTTCGTGCTTTCTAAAAATGGAGTAACAAACTTAGAACTTATTGAATTATAACCTTGATTTGCCTTTGTTTGAAACCATTCTTTAATTTTTTGATATGCTTGAAAGATATGAAAGTAATCAATATTTTCTTTAGATTCCTTTTCGCTCTTTAAATCAATGCTTTGTAGAAATAGTTTGCTGTTAGAGCTTTCTGTATTCCTTGTTTCATATTCTATTTCAAAACTTTTCCTTTCACTTTCTATGAAACGTTCCAAGTGCTTTAAAATCAGAAATATTGTTGTCAATCTTTGTTGACCGTCTAATACTTCGTAATGATTATTTGTTTTTTTCACAACCACAGGTTGCAAGCAATACCATTCGTTATCTTTTTTTCCTGTTTTGGTAATAAAATCCCAAACATCATTTAATAAATCTTCAACCTGTCTTTCAGTCCAGCGATAACCTCTTTGATATGAAGGAATAAAGAATTTATTTTCTAAAAGTTCTCCGATTGTCTTTTCTGTTAAACAACTCATATATCTATCTCTTTTGTAAATGAATTAAAAACAATTCCGCACAAGCTCTTGCATCACTCAAAGCATCATGATGGTCTAAATGGATTTTGTAAAAATTGCATAAAGATGCAAGATTATCTTTAAAAATACGGTATGTGCAATATTTTTCATAATCAGGCGCTTGCATTCCGTAATATTCAAGAGTTTTATTTAATACTGGAAAATCAAAAGACAAACCGTTATGGGCAACAACGGTTTGCTCTTTAATAAATGGTTCTATTTTATGCCAAACTTTATCAAAAGTCGGTTCTTTGGCGGTATCATCAGGTGTAATTCCATGAATATCAATAAACCTATCCCAATAGTAATTGTTGGGTGGTTGTACCAATAGGTTTACTTCATTTGTTATTTTCCCATGCTCAACTCTAACAAGTCCAACTTGACAAATACTCCAACGGTAACCTTGTGCAGTTTCAAAATCAATAGCAGTAAAACAATCCATATTATTTATAATGCTGGTGCATGTTTTCCTTTTTTCTGCTCCATTTGGATGACGAGAACAACTACTAGCTGTTAAGCTGGAAATACTTGATGATTTTGTGCCACAATACTTACAAACATATTGTGATTTTTCTCCACCTTCATAAAGTTTGTGTTTTCCTTTACCTGGTCCATGGGTGTCGTGGACATGAACTTGCTGTTAAGCTTGAAACGCTTGATGATTTAGTTTCGCAATACTCGCAATAAAAATAGCCATAAGTTTTTTAGTTTTAATTTACGCCTACTCTAAAAGTTTTCGGTATTCCTTATTTAGGGTCAAAATTAAATTTCAAGTCAGCCAATCCATGTCGTACTGTTGCAATTTTCTTTGTGCGGTGGAACAAACAGCTCTTTTGCAAATTTTGGTCGTGAGTCTGCTTGTGCGATTTGCAAATGTGCTGTTTTGTGCGTCGGCTGTTTCCACTGTCTTGTCTTTTTGCAGCAAAATTACTGCTGTGTCGTTTTTTTTCGGCTTGTTGCTAACTCGTTTATATGTATGATAAGAATCATACTAATTGCTAAATTAAAGAATCATTTCAAATTATCAAAAGGACATTAATTTTTCCATACTATTACCAGGTATATGTGTGTATTTCAGTTGATTTACTACCATTGCTCAAGCAATAGTGGTTTGCCATCCTGTGCATTAAGTCAAACTTTAACGGGTTAGGCTGCTCTACTTGCAAGAAAATTATCAAATAGTCTATTCCCTCACTAGAACCTTAACACAACGGCTAAAAGCAAACATCATATCTTATTTTCATTATCGCTAGCCAATTTTCCCGCTAAGACACTATATTTGTGAGGTAAATAGTATAGCTGCCTCCATAATGCCCTTTGCCCAGAAAATAGAGGATGCCATTGAGCGGTTTTACTCGGCCATAACGGTGGGGGTTAACCACCATAAGGTTGGGATACTGAGCACTATTGTTGTGCACCTGCTTTTGATTGTTGTTTTTTTGGTGCTAAAAATTGAAACCCGCAAGGAGTACTACGGCTCAACCATCGAGATGGAGTTTGAGGAGCCCAAGGAGGAGGCTATTGTTCAGCAAAAGCTTGAGCCCACACTCCCGCCCGATGTGCTAAAACCGGAGTATGAGACTGAGGCCATACGAAACTTTGCTGTTGATGCCTCAAAAAGCGATTTGAACGCTGGCCTGAGCGACGAAAAGAATACCGATGCCGATGAGCTTTACCGCGAGGCCAATCAGGTGTACGAGCGCATGCAGCAGAACCGGGAGCTTTACGAGCAGTCGCAAAAGGATATCGAGGCAAACATACCCAATACACCCGAAAAGACAGTGCCAAAATCGAAGGAGGGCCAGTATAAGGGGCCAACCGTGGTTTCGTACTACCTCTTAGGCCGTAAGGCCTTGCACCTGCCTGTCCCTTCGTATAAATGCGAGCTTGGCGGGCAGGTTGTGGTTAACATTGAGGTAAAGCCCGATGGACGGGTAGCCGATGCGGTTATCGACAGGGCCAACTCGGTAAACGACGACTGCATAAATCAGGCAGCCATTCAGGCAGCCATGGCAAGTATTTTTACTTCCGTTTCGGGAACTGCGCGCCAGCGGGGTAGTATTACCTACCTTTTTGTCCCCCAGTAATGTTCCTAAAAGGCAGCCATGAGCAGGTTGATATCGCGCGAGGGGATATCGTAAAGCTTGCCCAGATACTCGTTTGTAAGAATACCGTTAAACAGGTAAACTCCATGGCGTAGGCCGCTGTCCTCCTTGAGTTGCGAAAGCAAGCCGCCACTCTGTGCAATTTGAAGCATTAGGGGAACAAAAACGTTACTCATGGCAATTGAGGCTGTTCGGGCCACACGGGCAGTGATGTTTGGCACACAGTAGTGGATTACCCCATGCTTAACATACGAGGGGTTGCTATGGTCGCGTATCTCCGAGGTTTCAAAGCATCCTCCACGGTCAATTCCCAGGTCAATAATTACAGCACCACGTTTCATTAACCTAACCTGGTCCTCCGATACCAGGTAGCTTAGGTTGGTTTCATCGGGGGCTAAGGTTCCAATTACAACATCGGCGGTTTTCAGAACCTTGTCAAGCACCTGCTTGTGATATATTGAGGTGAAAAGGCGTTGCCCTAGAATATTTTGTATATCCATCAGCTTCTTGATGGAGTTGTCGAATATTTTTACAGTGGCTCCTAGTCCAAGCGCTGCACGTGCAGCATACTCACCGGCAGTGCCAGCTCCCAGTATAACCACCTCAGTGGGCGATATTCCTGTTAGCCCACCTAGCATTACACCTTTCCCTTTATTCACGTTGCTAAGGTACTCGGCGGCAACCAGCACCGATGTACTCCCGGCAATGGAGCTCATGGCCCGAACAAACGGGAATTCGCCGTCAGCATCGGATATGCTCTCAAAGGCAATGGCCGTAACACGCTTCTGGATAAGGCTTTTGAGGTAGTCGCCGGTGTGGTTGTTCAGGTGCAGCGATGAGAGTACCGATTGGTTTTCGCGCAGGTATTCATACTCCTTAGGGGTAAGGGGTGCCACCTTGAGAACAATATCGCTTTGGTAAACCTCCGATGCCGTGGCTACTATGCTTGCACCTTTCTCGCTGTACTCCATGTCGGAGTAGTTAGCCTGCCTTCCGGCATCCTTTTCAATGATGATTTGATGCCCGCTCTGTACAAGTATCTCAACGGCTTCGGGCGTTAACGGAATTCGACTCTCGGTGGGGTCAACCTCTTTGGGTATTCCAATAATAAGCTGTTTGTACTTCTTCTTATATTCAATGCGTTCCTCCTGAACTAGCAATCCCTTTGCATGGGGAAACTCGGAAAATTTAGGACTGTTCATGCCCGTTAGTTTTTTAAAAATGCAAGTTAGCACATATTAGCTTATGCACAAACCTGTTAGGGTATAAAAGCAATATGTAAGATTTTTACGATTTACAAAGGTTTAAGGTTATAGCTAATCCGATATTTGTAATGTGCGGCTTCCGTCGGCATTCACAGCAATTTGGATGTTTACAACCCCTTGGGTTGGGAGGATCTGCTCAATGAGTTCCGGCCATTCAATCAGGCATAGGGCTTCGGGGTTATAAAAGTACTCCTCGTAACCAAAATCGTAAACTTCATCAATACGTTTAATGCGGTAAAAGTCGAAATGGTACACGGGCTTGCCGTTTCGGTCGGTGTACTCATTAACCAGCGCAAACGATGGGCTTGTAACCACATCGGCAACGCCAAGCGCCTTACAGATTGCCCTTATAAGGGTAGTTTTGCCGGCTCCCATTGTGCCGTAAAAGCAAACTATGTTTTTACCATGAATAGCGTTCAATACCCTTTGGGCTGCCTCGTCAATCTGCTGTATGCTTTTTATTTCAATGGTGGTCATATTACCTCTTTATGGGGTTAAGGGTTACAAGCGGAACTATCATCTCTTCAAGCGATATGCCTCCATGCTGGAATGTGTCGCGGTAGTACGATGCGTAGTAGTTAAAGTTATTGGGGTAGGCCAAAAAATCGTTTCCCAGGGCAAAGATAAACGAGGAGCTAATGTTGGGTTTGGGCAGATGCGCCTCCTCGGGCTTGCGAATCTCAAAAACTTCTTTGGGGTTGTAGTTTAAGCTTCGTCCCAGCTTATAGCGGAGGTTTGTTGATGTGGCTCTATCGCCAACTACCTTCACCGGATTTTTTACGCGAATTGCGCCATGGTCAGTTGTGAGCACCACCTGTACGCCCTGGCTTGCGGCTTGGTCCAAAAACTTCTTTAGGTCGGAGTGCAGGAACCACGAGCGGGTTAGCGATAGGTAAGCCGATTCGTCGGCGGCCAACCCGCGCATCATCTCGGAATCGGTTCGGGAGTGCGACATTACGTCCACAAAGTTGTAAACCAGCACCGCAAGGTTGCTTCCTAAAAACTCCTTGATGTTTAGGCCTCCGGCAATACCCTTCAGGGTATCGGTTTTTATATAAGTGAAGTTAGTGTTTAGTCCAAGCCGCTGAAGCTGTGCAGTAAGTAGCTGTTTCTCAAAAAGGTTTTTACCTTCATCCTCCTCGTCGAAAACCCATAAATCGGGGTAGGTTTTATGGATTTCGAGTGGCATCAAACCTGAAAAAAGCGCATTGCGGGCGTACTGAGTGGCAGTAGGGAGTATGCTGAAATAGGTATCCTCACTGCTAACCTGCCAGCTTTCGGCAATTATGGGTTCAATGGTTTTCCATTGGTCGTAGCGGAGGTTATCAATTACCAGTAGCAGAACCTTGCTGCCGGAGCTGATAATGGGAAAAACTTTGCTTTTCAGAACCGATGGTGAGAGCAAGGGTTTGTCTCCTTGGGTTTGGAACCATTGCAGGTAGTTTGCCTTAACAAATTTACCAAAAACCTGATTGGCTTCCTCGAACTGCATCTCGAGCATCTGCTTGAGGTTTGAGTCCGGATTACCCGATAGCTTTACCTGCCACATGGCAAGCTTTCGGTATATCTCTGTCCAGTCCAGGTGGGTTTTAGCGGCCGAAATTAAGTCCGATATCAACCTAAACTCATTTCGGTAGTCGGCAAGCTGCTTTTCGGTTACCAGTTCCTTGCCATGAATAAACTTTTTTACAACCAGCAGCACCTGCTTGGGGTTAACGGGTTTAATAAGGTAATCGGATATTTGTGCACCCACCGCCATGTCCATGATATTCTCCTCCTCGCTTTTGGTAACCATAACCACAGGCAGCGCCGATTTTATCGCCTTAATTTTTGGGAGGGTTTCAAGCCCTCCAATTCCGGGCATGTTTTCGTCCAGGAACACCAAATCGATAGGGTTCTGGCTTACCAGCTCAAGTGCATCGTGTCCGTTGCTGGCGGTAAGAACATGGTAGCCCTTTTGCTCCAGAAAAATGATATGCGGACGGAGCAAATCAATCTCATCATCTACCCATAGAATGGTGGGCTGCATTGTTCTACTCTGTTTTATAGTTTGCCTTAAAGAAGTTCAGGTAATCGGGTATCGATTTATCGCTCAAAAAGCGTGCAAAGTTATCGATACTTATCACAAACATTTGGTAATCGGTAGGTTTAAGTCCTGCAAACACTTTTGGCTCCTTGCTTATCATCTTAAAGTACTTTATGGCCGTTTGTTTATCCTTCAAACCCGTACACGTAATCATCTCAATGTAATCGGTAAAGGGTTGATTGGCTACATTGAGGTCGGCATCAAGGAATTCATCAACATTAAATGAGATGATGTTGAATTTGGTTTGGTTGATGTTGGAGCGATTGGGAACCAGCATCACAAACATGTGCTCGCCATCGGTAGTTGAATAAATTGATGCTTGTATTTCGGTTTGCGGGGTTACCGGAGCAATATCCAAATCGGTTTGCCCGGAAATGAGCTGCAGCTCGCGCTGCTCTACCTGTTTCAGCATCACTTCAGCTAACTGACCCTCCTCTGTTTTGGGGAAGTTTGCAGCCAGATTGGAAAGAGAGGTTTTGAACACCTTAAGTTCCGCAGTTTTTGCCTGGCAAAGCGCTTCAAGCAGCATAAACTTTGGCTCAAGGGGAGTGTTCTTAGTTTTTGCTAAGCCCCCTTGTACGATGCTTAGGGCCTCGGAGAGTTGACCCTTGGTGTAAAACTCATACGCTTTTTGGTAAAGGGCTTCGCCCTCATTCTGCTGCTTGCTCAGCTGCTCAAAATAGGCCGGGTTTGAGAGGAGTATTGCATAAGGGCTTTTGGGGTAATTTGTAATAAGCGTACTCCTGAAAAGGGCTGCATCGTCCTGCCGGTTATACTGCGATGCCATACGGTATAGCCTGTAGTATGCATTTGCAGCAATATCGAGTTCAGCAAATCGCTGCGCAAGCTTTAGGTATGCTGCTTTAGCCTCGTTATAATCGGAAAGGTTAACCTCGTAAATTTCAGCAACCCTGAGCATGGCGTTTTTAATTTTCTCAACGGAAAGCTGTTTCAGCGAGTCGCTGAAAGGTAGGTTAACCAGGTAGTACTCGGGTGTTTTAGGCGATAGTTGCTTTTGGGGCTCTTGTCCTGAGGTGTTCCCGGTTCCAGCCACTGTAACCTCGTCGCTGCTGAGCACCCGTTTGTTTTTTCGGCGCCAGTTGTCCTCAAGCTTACGCTTGCCCCACTTCATCTGAAACTCCGATTGTCCGTAGCTTAGCGATGCCTGGTTGTAGAAATACCATTTGCCACCCTCCTGGGTGTTCTCGGTTCGGTATCGCTGGGTTTGCTGGTAAAGCAGGGATTGGTTCCTTTCTTCCTGCTCCATTGCACGAGCTCGCTGTTCCTCAACTTCAATGTTGGCTATAATGGCTTTGATAAGGGCATCGCGCTCCTCCTTGGGCATGGCTGCAATCCTTAACAGGCTATCCTCGGTTTTAATGGTGGTAATGTTTTCAACCAGTGAGTTGAGGTATTTTGCTTTCTGCTCAATTCGTTCAAACTCGGGGTAGGTATTATCCAACGAGTTGTATGAGCTATCGTAGTAGGCCTGGGCGCGGGTGTAGTCGTTCTTTGAAAAGTAGTAGTCGGCCAGTACCAGGTACGACATTCCCTTTTGGTTGCTATTGCTTTTGCTATGCTTTGCTGATAGGGTATAGTACTCAATTGCTTTATCGATATTGCCATCTTTTTTCTCCAGATTTCCAAGGGTGAAATAGAGCTGGTCAAGGTAATCGGCGTTTTTAGCGTCCTTGGATAGCTTGATAAGTTCACGCTTAAGTTCGTCGCCCTGTTTTTGGCTAAGCGCAATCATTTGGATGCGTGCGCTAAAGGCCATATCGTAGGCGGGGTTCAACCTCAGAACTTTTTGGTAGGCAACCAGGGCTTCGCCATTTTTCCCAACCTGCTGTAGGGTTTGGGCAAGAATGTAGGTGTACCTAATTTTATCGTTCCTTTTGGGGGCGAGCTCAATGGCTTTCCTAAGGTGTGGGAGAATTGCATCGGGTTGCTGCTGCTTTTGGTAGTAGTAAGACCATGTTGATGAAAGAAGATGGTTAAACTCCTTGTTACGAGGGCGCTTACGGTTACTTTCAACCGATTTTAGCCTATCCTGCGCATCAACATAATCGCCCTCCAGAATTGCAACTCGTGCCAACCAAACCTGTGCCTCAAACCATATGGGTAATCCAGGAAACTGCCTGATGACAAACTCAAATGTTGAGCGGGCTTTAGTCAAGTCCTGTTTCCATGTATGAGCTTTACCAACCAGCAGCCACGATTCCCTTGCCCATTTAACATACTCGTTAAGGCTCATGAAATCCTTTTCTTTAGGGCTTAGGGTGTTCTTGGTACGTGCCGGTTTTACGGTTATCGAGTGCCGCGCCAGTAGCATGGTACACTTGTTGAGAGTGCGCTCCATATCGCTTGATACAATTCCGGGCACTTGGCTTTCGCCTATCAGCAAAACAGGTAATGGCAGGGTGTAATTGTAGTTTATTCCTTTTTCGGCTTTATAGGTACCGCTTTTGTAGCTATCGTAGGCGTTGTAGTAGTAATTGTAATATGAGGTTAGATTATGGTAGTTTCGGCTCACAAACGTATTCTTTTGTGTTGAGCACGACCATACCCCTAATAGTAAAACAATGCTTAACAGTAGCAGCAATCGGGTGTAACTTGATTTTATCAATTCAAAACAATTTTGCATTACAAAAACGGATAATAGCCCCAAAAAGTATACAGGGGCACAATATTACAAATAATTGTGGACTTTGGGTTTAATTCCTTTACCTTCTTCAACGGAAAAACGCTACTCTACCTCAATTACCAAATACTTTGAAACCGACCAGAATTTTTGGGTATCGGTAATTTTAAGCTCTTCAATTATTCCCTTCTCGTTGGTTGTTAGGGTATACGACTCCTTGGGATGGGTTGTAACAACAGTCACTTTTTTGGCCGAAAGAGGGATGCTCACGGTTTTAGTTATATCGATACGTACAAAGTAGTTCTGGTTAAATTCAGCTTTCATTTTGCTCGATTTGCCAATCCCTAGGAAACCACCGGTTTTGTCGATAACTTTATTATCAATCAGCTCCCGCCTTGTGCCAATGGCGTACCAGGCCGTGTTGAGCTGTTCGGTTTGGCTTTGAATTTTTACACTCATCTCAACCTTTTCCTCCATTAGCGTATCGATGCGCGCATTTAGCTGGGTTACTGTAAAGTTAAGTTGGGTAAGATTTTCCTTAAGCTGTTCAATTTCATGTTCCTTCTCCTCAAGCTGTTGGGTAACATTGGCAATCATTCGTTCAAACTCAGCCACCTTAAGGTTAGCTTCTTTCAGTTTTTTTCGTAGTGCCGCAATGGTTTGGCGGTTCTTATCCATCAGCATGTTGATGGTTTGGATATCCTCATCAATTTGTTGGCGCACATCGGGCTTTAGCTCACTACCAGCAATGGCATTCTTGCTAATGGTTTGCTCCTTCTGCTTAATAACACTCAGGTTTTGCTCAATCTCACCCATAAAGGCGAAAAACTGATTAATGGTAGAATCTTTAATTCTTGCCTCGTTGCGTAAGGCTTCGTTTTCCTTGGTGAGTAGTTCAATCTTTTTCTTGCTTGAACCATCGCACGATACCAGCAAATAGGCAAACATTATTACAATAGTTACTCTTGCTATACCCAGTGCTTTCATATGTGTAAAATAATTGGTTTGAAGTGTGCAATTTAGGTAAAACTTTGTTTAGTTGAGTTTTAGGGAGCAGGAATTTTGGGAATAAACTGGATAGCATAAAATTTTTATGAATCACTACTGTTCTGCTAAAGATTTTTGGTATTTGTCATGCTGAGCAGCGCCGAAGCATCTCTTGGAACATTCAACCCTTTTGATTGTTTTACGGCAATCTCTCTTTGCCATGCATTTATGTTGCGATGCAACGTTTCAGTGGTGCTCTTTGGAAAAGGTATTGCGTGCATTGCTTTACAGTAGGATAAGCCATGGAGTTACAAATGTTTAGCCCCTATGGGGCTGGAAGCGTTATTCGTTGTTCTTGAAACTATTGTCATGCTGAGCACAGCCGAAGCATCTCTTTATACTTTCATTCCCTCTATTAATGAAATTCCTCAACCAATAGGAATGCCATAAGCAGTGGCATAAAAGCCTGACCCGGCAATGGGTCGGGGGTGGAACGTGGCGGTGGGTCTAGTAAGCGATACCACATGAGTCACGCCGCAGGCGTGGCGAATAGTATCGCGCAGCAGTTCCACCCTCGGGGCACCCATCGGGTTAGGCATTTC
>NZ_JBBFKU010000023.1:0-55125 GCF_037481895.1 Tenuifilum sp. | reverse complement strand
CCGGTAAGGGCTATAAGAAGTATTTGAGCAAACCTGTTCATACTCATGGTTATTTTTTGGGTAAGTAAAAGCGGAATTCCACGCGACGGTTTTCACGGAGCTTGCTATCGGGGCATTTAATTCCCTTAACACACTCGTTAACCGGTTGGGTATCGCCATAGCCTTTGGCTTTTAAACGGTAACTATCAATTCCTCTCGATGTAAGGTAGTTCACCACCGACTGGGCGCGTCGTTGCGATAGTTCTAAGTTATACTCGCTTGAACCACGGCTATCGGCATGGGCTTTAATTTCAACATAGAGCTCAGGGTAGTTTTTAAGGATTTCGACCATCTCTTTTAGGTTGTCAATGGAGTTGCCTGTAATGCGCGTACTTGCGGTTTCAAAGTAGATATTATCAACTTTAAAGGTTACATCGGGGGCTGCTACAATTTTATAAACTGCTGTATCGCCAACATTGCCTACATTGTCGGTTGAGTAAACCTTAATTGAGTACTCGCCGGTTCGCTCTATATCAATATTTCCCTTAAAAGGAACAAACGGTTGGTTATCAACGGCAATAAATGATTGCTTTACACCCGATTTTGAATCGATTGCGCTGGGCGTAAATGATGCCCTGTCCTCCACATAAACCCTGTTATTGTGGTTAAAGAGAAGACCTTTTTCAACCCTTAAGCTTGATTTAGGACCCACTCCATCGGCCCAAATTAGGAAGCGTACCTTTTCACCCTTACTCTCATACACCAGGTAGTGTTTACCGTCGCCATCAAAATACATCGGGTTAGCGGCCTTGTCGGTACTGGGAATGAGCACTTTCTGGGAGGGCTGGTTCTCGGGGCTGATGAAAAAGTATATAGGCGCATCGGCTTTTACAAAAATATCGCCATTGTTATTCACATAAACATTGTTGGCATTTTCTTGAGCCAATACCGATGAACAAAGAAACAAAAAAGCTAAAATCCCAAAATATTGCTTACTCATGGTTTAATGTGATGTATACACAAAAATAAAAGTTTTTATCAATTTGCAGTTAAGTTTGGCTATCAATTTTAAAAGGTTTACCTGTTAGGTGAAGCCCAATGACAAGAACATCGTCAATTTGGTTATTTTCCGAGCCAATCCATTCATCAAGAGCTGTTTCAAGTTGTTCCTGTTGGGCTACCATAGGCATGTTATGGTTTTCAAATAGCATCTCCCTGAATCGTTTAGATGTAAACTTAAGGTTCTCGGGTCCGCCAAACTGGTCTATATATCCATCGGAAAATAGGTAAATACTGGTAGGCGAATCGATAGTGATGGTATGTAGGGTAAACTCTCGTTTTTCTTCTTTCTGCAAACCTCCAATGGGTACAGGGTCGCCTTTAATGGTGAAACACTGGTTGTTAGTTATGTAAACAATAGGGTTTTTGGCTCCGGCAAACTCAATTGTTCGGCCATCGCCATTTATTCGGATAAGGGCCATGTCCATGCCATCGCGGCTATCGTTATTTTCCTGTTTAAGCAGGTAACGCACCTGCTTATGCAGCTCATTAAGTATCAGGTTGGGTTGTGTTAACCCACTGCGTATAATTACATCGAGTAGGTTTAGCCCAATCATGGACATAAATGCTCCGGGCACACCGTGACCTGTGCAGTCAACCGCTGCAATCAGAAAGCCAAAGTCGTTCTTGGGAATGTTGGGCAAAGCTATCATGTGTCGGTTTTGCTTACTGGCGGCTATATTCTGGCCGCCATAGGCAGCAAACCAGTAAAAATCGCCACTTACAATCTCCCGCGGACGGAACATGATAAATGCATTGGGTATGTAGCTGACCAATTGGTCGTATGTGGGTAATAGGGCTTGCTGGATTCGCTGAGCGTAGTTAATGCTGCTGGTTATATCGCGGTTTTGTTTCTCAATCTGTTGGAGGGCTTGCATCAGTTCCTGGCTTTTGGCCTCAACCATGGCTTTTTGGCGTGCAAGCTCCTCGTTGGAGCGTTTCTTTTGAAGGTAGTAATGGGATATTAGGCCAAGCATGCCTATGGTAGCCGCTATGATTACAATAAAGATGTTGCGAACCAGAATCTGATTTTTGATTTTTTCCTCGCGCAGTGCATTCTCCTTATTTAGTAGGTCAATCTGTAGCTTTTGCTCTTGCGTTAGCTGTTCAACTTTATCGAGACTATCCTTTACGGTTTCAAGTACCCGCTGCTTTTCGCTGAGCTCCTTTTCTGTGAGTTCCTTTTCACTTTTTATTACCTGGAGTTCTCCCTTTGCTTCCTCAACAATTTTCTGTGCCTCTGCTTCCTTTTTGAGCTGTTCCTCGCGTTGAATTTTTCTGGAAAAGGCTGTATAGAGGGAGAAGTACTCCGACGATTTTTCAGAATTTCCAAGTGCCTCGTGTATTTCAGCCAGGAGCGAGTATGTGTTTCTCAGTAGCTTTGCATCGTTAATCTCAAGAGCAATGGTATTGGCCTGTTCGGCGTACTCAAGGGCTTTTTGGTACTTGTCCAATTCTTTGTAGGCATTTGCAATGTTAATAAGGGTTGCCGTTGTTTCCGCTTTATTTTTCTGTGAGCGGTTTATGGCTAAACTTTTTTCGAACTGCGCAATGGCCTCGCTATACTGCTCCAAATCAACAAACACCATCCCAAGGTTGGTGTAAATTACCTTGAGTGCATTTTGGTTTCCAAGTTTTTCAGCAACCGATGCTGCTTTTAGGAAAATGTCGCGAGCTTCGGTAAGCTTTCCGTTAACCCAGTAAGCGGTTGCGGTTTTATTGTAAATTGAAAGTGCACCGTTTAGGTCGCCATTACTTTCAAGCTCCTTGGCTTGCTGTAAGCTATTTTGGAGTTCCTTACTGCTGCCTAGCGGGGTTGTTTGCGATTGCGCAGTAAAATGTGCAAATGCAAGCAAAACCAATAAAACAAAGTATTGAACAAACCTAAACATGCTTAGTTCTATTGCTCCACTATAAAGTTAACTTTAAGGCTAGTCATGTGGGCAAACTCAATACCCTCATCAATCATGTCCTGGTCCTCATCGCGGTGATACCAGTTAAGCACCACCTCGTACCCCTGCGATGGCAATGCTTCAAAGTAACCTATGATATCGAGTAGTTTTTTTGACGACGAGGTGTTGAGGTACTCCAACTTTAGGTTAATGGTTGTTTTTTGCTTTGGTGATTTTACGTACTCCTGGGCGTATTTTTCAAGGGGTTTATAGAATTCAATGGCATCTTCGGGCAACGATTTGCCATTCACCTCAAAGTATCCCGATTCACCATCGGCCAGCACCATGGGTGAGTCGATTCGTTTCTCAATTTTTAGTGTATCCATACCGCTAGCATTAACTTTTTATTTAACGAACTTGGGTCGGTAAAAGTTCCAAAATGGCTACGCAGGATATAAAAGGCTGGCTTCGGGCCCCAGAGGCAATTTCAGTAAAATCCATGCTATTAGTAACAGGGTCCATGAAATAAAGAATGCAATGGTGTAAGGCAGCATGGTGGAAATAATGGTGCCAATCCCTGCTCTTTCATCGTATTTTTGGTAGTAAACAATGATTAGTGCAAAAAAACTCATCATGGGCGAGATAATATTGGTTATGCTATCGCCTATTCTGAAAACTGCCTGTGATAGCTCTGGGGAGTACCCTAAAAGCATGAAGATGGGTATAAACACAGGTCCCATAATCGCCCACTTGGCCGATGCACTTCCCATGAAAAGATTTATGAAGCCTGAAAAAATGATGAAAAGAATTACAAGGGGTATAAGCCCTATGTCGATGCTATGCAGTACTGTTGCTCCTTTAATTGCAATAAGTAATCCCAGATTGCTCCATTTAAACCAGGCTACAAACTGCGCTGCAAAAAAAACTAGAACCAAAAAAGCAACCATACTCTTAAAGCTTGTACTCATCCCCTTAAATATGTCATCGTGCTTTTTAAATGTGCCTGCCAGATAGCCGTAAACTATTCCCATTGATGAGGCCATTAAAAAAAGAATAGCAATAAAACCCTTAAGCAAAGGGGAATGCAAAATGCTGTTATCGGCTCCCCTGAGCAAACCATTTTGAGGAATCAATCCGATGGCAAATAACAATATCCAAATAATTAGTGTTACCAAAGCTCCTTTAAGACCTCTTATTTCACCCTTTGATAGTTTTTCGATTTTTTCGGGCTCAACACTCCCTTTGTAGCTACCTAGGCGTGGCTCAATCCACTTGTGAGTAACCCAGGTTCCAACAATTGCAATTAAAATGGTTGATACAGCCATAAAGTAGTAGTTGGCTGTAGGCATTACGTAGTAGTTTGGGTCAATAATGCGTGCAGCTTCGGTTGATAAACCTGCCAGTAAAGGATCGATTGTGCCAATTAAAAGGTTTGCACTAAAGCCTCCGCTTACCCCTGCAAAAGCAGCCGACATTCCCGCAAGTGGATTTCTACCTAGGGTATGAAAAATAACGCCTGCAAGGGGTATAATAAGTATGTAGCCCAGGTCAGATGCTATGTTCGAAAGAATACCCGTAAGCACAATCATAAAGGTAATCCATTTCTTGGGCGCTTTTAGCAGAAGTTCATTGATACCAGCCTTTACTAAACCGCTGCTCTCGGCAACTCCAAGCCCAAGCATGGCTACCATAACAATTCCTAGGGGGGCAAATCCGGTATAGTTATCAACCATTCCTAGTATAATCCGATGTAACCCTTCCTTGGATAGTAGGTTTATGACCCTAACTGTTTCCCCGTTGGCAGGATTAACCCCTTGCCAATCGAGTAGGAAACCGATATATGAAAACAGTATTGTAACTAGTCCGAATAGTCCAAAAAGTGCAGCAGGGTGGGGCAAGGCATTACCTGCAACCTCTATGCCATGTAAAACCTTATCGCTAAAACTTCTCTTTCTCTTTTCGTTCATATTATGCATTTCTTTAAAAATTCCGAAGTGTAACCACAACCCAATTTTGCAATATCTTCGGGGGTGCCGGAGCAAACCACTTGGCCTCCCGCTGCTCCTCCCTCGGGGCCAAGGTCAACAATGTAGTCGGCCGATTTAATTACATCCAAATTATGCTCAATTACTATAACCGTGTTACCACGGTCAACAAGTTTGTTGAGCACCTCAAGCAGAATACGTACATCGTCAAAGTGTAAGCCTGTAGTGGGCTCGTCCAGAATGTAGAGGGTTTTTCCGGTATCGCGTTTGGCTAATTCTGTGGCCAGCTTCACACGCTGGGCTTCACCCCCTGATAAGGTAGTGGATTGTTGCCCCAGTGTTATATAGCCCAGTCCAACGTCCTGGAGCGTTTTTAACTTCTGATGGATTTGCGGTATGCTGTCAAAGAATTCCACGGCCTGGTTAATGGTCATGTCCAGCACCTCGCTAATATTTTTACCTTTGTACTTTACCTCAAGCGTTTCGCGGTTATACCGACGTCCAAAACAGTCGGGACACTTTACGTAAACGTCGGGGAGGAAATTCATCTCTATTACCTGAACGCCACCGCCCTTACAGGTTTCACATCGTCCGCCCTTAACGTTGAATGAGAAGCGTCCGGCCTTGTATCCCCTTATTTTTGCATCGGGGGTTAACTCAAAGAGCTTCCGAATATCTGTAAATACGTTAGTATATGTTGCTGGGTTCGAACGGGGTGTGCGTCCAATGGGCGATTGGTCAACATCAATCACTTTGTCAATGTTTTCAATTCCTTCTATCCCATCGTGTTCCAACGGTTGAGCATATGAACGGTACAAATGGCGGCTAAGGGCAGGGTATAGCGTTTCATTTATTAAGGTTGATTTACCGCTACCCGATACGCCAGTTACACAGATAAATGTACCTAAAGGAAATTTCACGGTGATATTTTTCAGGTTATTGCCTCGTGCCCCCTTTACGGTTAGGAATTTTCCGTTACCCTTGCGCCGCTCATTAGGAATAGGAATTTTAAGTTGACCATTGAGGTACTGAGCGGTAAGCGAGTTGGACATCAGTATTTCCGAGGGAGTGCCTGTTGCAACTATTTTCCCGCCATGCCTGCCGGCGCGTGGGCCTATATCTACCACGTAATCGGCTGAGCGTATCATCTCCTCATCGTGTTCAACCACTATCACGGAGTTGCCTGCATCGCGCAGTTGCTTAAGCGAGTTTATGAGCTTGATGTTATCGCGCTGATGAAGCCCAATACTTGGCTCATCGAGGATGTAAAGCACATTAACCAGTTTTGAACCAATTTGGGTAGCCAGCCTGATGCGTTGGCTCTCACCACCCGATAGGGTTGAAGAACCACGGTTTAACGAAAGGTAACCCAATCCTACGTCGAGCAAAAAGCGTACGCGCTCCCTGATCTCTTTAAGTATTTCGGTAGCTATTGCCTTTTGTCTGCTGCCAAGACGATTCTCGAGACCCTGAAGCCAATGCCAGAGTGTTTCAATGTCCATGGCTGAAACATCGGCTATGCTTTTGCCATCAACCTTGAACCATAGCGATTCTTCTTTCAACCTTGTTCCCTTACAGGTTGGGCAGGTTACCTGTTTGATGAACTGGTTTGCCCACCGGTCGCCCTTGCCATTCAGCTCATCGTTGGTTTGATGGTTTTGGATGTAACTGATTACCCCTTCAAAGCTCAGGAAGTATGAGCTGTTTACCCCAATGCTTGGATGTTTTAACTTAAACTGTTCTTCGGAACCGTAAAGAATCACGTTTAGTGCCTCTTCAGGGATTTGTCCAATGGGATCGGAAAGAGAAAAATCGTACTTTGAGGCAATTGCTTCCAGTTGCCAGAATATCAGTGAGTTTTTATATGGTCCCAACGGTTGTATACCACCGCGTTTAATGCTCAGCTGTGGGTCGGGGATAATTCGTTCAATATCGGCTTGGTTTATGTAACCCAACCCATTGCAGTGGGTGCATGCCCCTTTGGGAGAGTTAAAGCTAAATGTGTATGGCTCAGGCTCATCGTACGAAATGCCTGTTGTAGGGCACATCAGGTTACGGCTAAAGTACCGGTATTCACCGTTATCCATATCAAGCACCATGATGATTCCCTTACCAATGTTCATTGCTGTAGCCACCGACTGGCTTAACCTTTTTAAATCGCCCTCGCCTACACGGAATTTGTCAACAAGAAGTTCAATGTAATGGGTTTTATAGCGGTCGAGCTTCATGGCCGGTCGTAGCTCCGTTATTTCCCCATCGATACGGGCGTTGAGGTAACCCTTGCGCCTTAACTGGTCAAAAAGTTCCTTGTAGTGCCCCTTGCGTCCACGAACCACAGGCGCCAGTATTGCGGTTCGTTTCCCAGTAAACCGTTCGTTTATCAGGTTAATGATTTGCTCATCGGTATAACGAACCATTTCCTCCCCGGTTTTGTATGAGTAGGCAGTTGACGCTCTGGCGTAAAGCAGACGGAGGAAATCGTAGATTTCTGTAATTGTCCCCACTGTGGAGCGGGGATTTTGGCTGGTGGTTTTCTGCTCAATGGAAATAACAGGGCTAAGCCCTGAAATCTTATCAACATCAGGTCGCTCAAGAGTACCCAGGAATTGCCGGGCATAGGCCGACATGGTTTCCATGTAGCGCCGCTGACCCTCAGCATATATGGTATCAAATGCTAATGATGATTTACCGCTGCCGCTCAGGCCGGTAATTACCGTCAGTTTTTGCCGTGGAATTGTAACATCAACATTCCGCAGGTTATGCACGCGTGCACCCTCAACAACAATTTCACCCTCATCGGTTAAGGCCGATTTATCAATATCCTGAAACATGCTAAAACCTATTTATATGCCTCCTCACGGAAACCTTTACGTGGTATCTTTATAAGGTACGATTTGCCTTGCTTACCTGGCAAGTAATTTTCCCTAAGCCAGGGATTAAAGAGTTTGATGAGTTTATAGTTAACGCCGTACTGCCTTGCAAAACTAGCAATGCTGGTTATGGTGCTGTCAACTTTAACCTCAGTGTACTCAAGTGGTGGATAAAGGTCAGTACTATCCAGAAAGAAACCGTACTGCTTGGGGTTCTCAAAAATCACCTTAAGCGCTAATATACGGTACACATACCTGCCAGTTTCATCGCCCAAAACCATATCGTAATACGAATTGCTATCCTGCCGGTCAATTTGCTTTGTTATGCCGTTCATGCCAAAGTTGTACGACGCTGCTGCCATGGTCCATGTACCATACTTTTCATAAGCTTTCTTAAAGTATTTACAGGCCACCTCAGTTGACTTTTCAATATGGTATCGCTCATCCACCTCTTTATTAATCTCAAGCCCGTATTCTTTAGCTGTACCTTCAAGTATTTGCCAGAATCCAACTGCTTTGGAAGGTGATACTGCCTGGGTAAGGCCACTCTCTGCAACAGCAAGGTATTTAAAATCGTCGGGTATATTGTTTTTTTTGAGAATTGACTCAATAATTGGGAAGTAGCGGTTTGCTCGCTTTAGCAGAAGAACCGTTTGCGAGTGCCAAAAGGTGTTAACATGTAGTTCACGGTCAAGCGATTCACGAACATCGAAATACTGAAGGGGAACTTCTTCGCCGGCAAAACTCAAATTCTCAGGTATGGGGATTGCAAAAATTAGCGACGATTGGTAAACCGAGTCGCTCCAAGGGTTTAACGATTTATACCTCTCAAATCCCGAATTAGGCCTTGGAATGAACGATAGCATTAAAACAAAAAAGCATACGGCAGTTACAACCAATCCTATTAAAACGACTTTTCTATTATCCATGTAAACGAAGTTTTACCATTTAACGTTACCCGAACCAATTTGTTAACTTAATCTACAAAAATACAATTTAGCGCTGATCTTCAAAAGGGGCATACCCCTTCAATATTTTGATTTATCAAAAATACCGACTATACCGTTTATTTAGGGATTTTTGTCATATTGATTCCCAATTTACGGGATAAATACCGCCGAAACAGCTCTCTGTCGTGCTGAGTCCCGATATATCGGGATAGACTTCGTCGAAGCATCCCTTTGCTCTTTTTTCCCTTTTTCCCTTGCCCGAGATCCTTCGCTGCGCTCAGGATGACAATGGAAGTTGTCCGTTGTTCGTTGATCGTTGTTCGTAGGAATATTGTCATGTTGAGCGCTATCGAAACATCTCATTTTTGCACTTAATTGGGAGATCCTTCGCTGCGCTCAGGATGACAAGGGTAGTTGTTAGTTGAAATTTGCATGTAAAAATGTTGTCATGTTGAGCGCTATCGAAACATCTCATTGTACCTAATGTGGCAGCCAACTTTGCTAGCTCTATCCGCCATATTCTTGTTGGGTTTAACTGTTCACTTTCCATCTAACTTCTTCTAACTTCCTCTAACATCCTCATATACTTTATTCTTCCGTTTCACATTTCACGAACTAAAACTTCCTTAAACTCCATCACATTCCTCCTATTCCGATTCATTCCGATTCATTCCGATTCGTTCCGATTCATTCCTCTAAGAATGTTACTTGGATTAAACTTAACAATAACTTAACATACTGTTTAAACCTTAACATATAGTTTACATAGACGTAACTATCTTTGCCTAAAATTTTTGCAATGAGAAATATTGTTTTCCTATCGGCTTTAATGGTTTTGCAACATTTTGTTTACGCGCAAGAGGTAAACGACTCAATAATTTACCATCAAAATCAAAGGATATTGCAGCTTTTGGAAAGCAGTAAGATTTCAACCCAAATTTTTCTTGGCTACAGGTATTATGAGGAAGGCAATGGTAACTTCAACGAGTTTTCAGTGAAGAGGGGTTATATCAACTTTGAGAAATCGTTGAACAAGCATCTATCCGGGCGTATAACTCCCGACCTAACAATTGATAAGGAGGGTGATGGTGAAGGCGACCTTGAAATGCGGTTAAAATATTGCTATGTTGAACTTAAGGACGATGACAGTTATGGGGTATTCACAAGCCCTAAACTATTAATTGGAGAGGTTCCTACCCCTTTTATAGATTTCGAGGAAAAGGTAAACACGTACAGGGTTGTTGCTAGCCAGTACCTCGATGACATGAAAATCTTCTCATCGGCCGATTTCGGGGTTACCACTACAGTTTTACTGGGTGGAAAGGTTGATGAGGGTTACCAAAAAACTGTCAGCAATGCTTATCCCGGCAAATTTGGGTCAATTGCTGTGGGAGTTTTTAACGGAGGTGGTTACCATGCTCTTGAATACAATAACAATAAAACTTTTCAGTGGAGGTTAAGTGTACGGCCAATGCCTGAGCGTTTACCCGGTTTACAGCTTTCCTATGCTGGTGCACATGGTAAGGGTAATACAGCACTCTACCCCGATTGGGATACACATACGGGTTTCTTAAGCTATGAATCTCGCAGAATTGTTCTTACAGGGCAGTTATTCCATTCGCTGGGAAACCATGAGGGATCACTGGCCGATTCTTTGGGCAACTCATACACAGCTAAGGGTTTGAATGCTTTCATAGAGGTAAAGTTCTTGAAAAACCGCTTCAGCTTTTTTGGTGCTTACGGTTTTATGCATTATACTGACTATGCCGGAGCAGACATTGAGAAAACACGTGAGATTATTGGATTAGCCTATCATATCTATAAAAGGAATAAGTTTGTTATTGATTTAAACCGAAGCATTTCCAACGGAAAATGTAAGGGGGTTATTGAATTTATGTTTGAGTTGGCTTTGTAATTAATACTTCCCGTTTGAAACATAGTAAGTAAAAAAAAGGTTGGCAAAGCGCCAACCTTTTTTTGCTAAAGGTGAGGTTAGAATAGTCCGCTGATAACTCCATTGTTATCCACATCAATTCGCTCGGCTGCAGGCTCATCGGGTAATCCGGGCATACGCATTATCTGTCCGGTAATTGGAATGATAAATCCTGCGCCAGCAGCAACCTCAATTTCCCTAACAGTAACCACAAAATCCTTTGGCCTGCCAAGCAGGTCGGGGTTATCGGAGAGCGATTTTTGGGTCTTTGCCATACAAATTGGCAGTTTGTCGAGCCCCAGTGAGTATACCTTCTTTAAATCCTCCTTTGCTTGAGCGGTGTAATCTACAGCCTCAGCACCGTATATCTTCTTGGCAAGGGTTTCGATTTTTGCTTCGGGTGTCCAGTTCCAGTCGTAAAGGGTTTTATGCTGGTATGGGCAGTTCATGGCAATCTTGTTAACAATTTTAGCCAACTCTATGGCACCCTCGCCACCTTTACCCCACACATCAACCTCAGCAACCTGAACATCCATTTCCCTGCAAACGCTTTTTATGTATTCAACCTCTTCGTTAGTGTCAGTTGTAAATCTATTTATGGCTACCACGGGGCAGATGCCAAAAAGCTTCATGTTTTCCACATGCTTTTGCAGGTTGCCAATACCCTTTTTAAGAGCCTCTACATCGGGTTGTGAAACCTCCTTAAGTGGCTTTCCGCCATGGTATTTGAGAGCCCTTATTGTGGCAACAAGCACAACTGCACTTGGTTTTAACCCTGCATACTGGCACTTGATATCAATGAATTTTTCGGCTCCCAGATCGAAACCAAAACCAGCCTCGGTAACCACGAACTCACTGAGCGAGAGTCCCATTTTTGTGGCTAAAACCGAGTTGGTCCCCTGGGCTATATTGGCGAATGGTCCGCCATGAATAATGGCAGGGGTATTCTCAATGGTTTGCACTAGGTTAGGCATTATAGCATCGCGTAAAAGCGCTGCCATGGCACCCTCGGCATGTAAATCTCGAGCATAAATGGGCTTTTTATCGTAGGTATAGCCCACAAAGATGTTCCCTAACCTATGCTTCAGGTCTTCCATGTTTTCGGCTAGGCAGAGTATTGCCATAACCTCCGAAGCGGCTGTTATATCAAATCCGGTTTCGCGGGGTACCCCATGGGTTGTACCACCCAGCCCAACAATGATGTGGCGCAACGCTCTGTCGTTCATGTCCATCACTCGCTTCCAGTGCACAGTACGGGGATCGATGCCAAGGGAGCGTTTTTTGCTTTGTATATTATTGTCTATTAGCGCAGCAAGAAGGTTGTGCGCCCTTTCCACAGCATTGAAATCGCCAGTAAAATGAAGGTTGATATCTTCCATGGGAAGAACCTGTGAGTATCCACCACCGGTTGCTCCTCCTTTTATACCGAACACAGGGCCTAGCGAGGGTTCACGGAGAACCACTGTGGTTTGCTTACCAATTCGGTTAAGGCTTTGCGCCAAGCCAATTGATACTGTTGTTTTACCCTCTCCGGCAGGTGTTGGTGAAATGGCCGATACCAGTATCAGCTTGTTTTGCTGATACTTTTCCTTATCGATGTAGCTCAAAGGGATTTTAGCTTTATACTTACCGTAAGGTATTAAATCGTCAGGATTGATGCCCAGAATTCCGGCTATCTCGGTTATGGGCTTCATTTTAGCTTCGTGTGCAATTTCAATATCGCTTTTCATAGTAAAAATGATTTAGGTTATTCAGGGAAAGTGTTATTAACTTATGTAGATTTTATCATATAAGTTTTACCAATTATGAATAACAAGTTACAGCAAAATTTGTTTATGGGCAAATTTGCTTACGGTTTATATCTTGCCAGGGTAAGGATTTCCTGGTAATCCTTTATAAGCATTAGCTCCTGAAGATCGATATTTTTGTTTCGCTCCATAAAGCGCTCAACAATTCGGTAGCCTATCCAAACTGCAGCCCTTCCGGGCGATTCCTGTGGAAACCCCGATGTAAATGGAGCATCGTTTATCATCTTGTTGATGTCAACAGTATTGGTGGTAAAGAGCAGCTTATTTTCAATAAGGTGAGTCCACATGGCAGACTCGTTATTTAGGCACCACTTGTACTGCTGTGGTGTAAAACCAAAAATAAGGGAGTCGTGTTGATGTGGGAGCATCCGCTTGGTTAGGTACATGATTTGCCCTTCGTAAATCATGTTACTCAGCAGGTTGTTGATTGAATCGTGGAAAGGGAAAGCGCTGTACAGCCAGGCCCGCATAACATCCGATGGAACTTTACCGGGGTGCATCTTACGTTGCTGGTAAACAGGTATGCCAAGCAGGGAGTACTGTATGGTATTTTTACCCAAATAGCGGTCGAGCCCTACGGCCACCAAACTATCATCGATTGCCAATGACAGGTTATAACCTGAAATATAGGTGTAAACCTTTGGTAGTGGTTTGCTTGGGAAAAAGAAAGAGTACCTCGCGAACTCATCGCCAATCTCCTTTTCAAATGGAGCATTGGCTGGGAATACACTGCCTACCATTCTGTTGGCGTTTTGCACCATGGTATCGGTGAGGAATAACCCTAAGTACCTGTAAAAATCGGGGGAATCGCTTTTCCCAATTCGTATAATGCCCTCAGTAAACAGTTTTGTGAAACTTGTGTGCTTTTGATAAACAATGGGGAAGGCTTTTTCAATGCTGTCAGGATCAAGGCTAAACAGCTCTTTCTCGAACCTGGTAATGGAAACAGGTTCAACATCTCTAGGGGTTTGAATTGAGTCGAATCGGTTTTCCTTACAGCCTTGAATGGCCAAAACGGTAATGGCTGCTACTATCCATTTGTTCCTCATGGTGTTCAAGTTTTAAAAGCAGAACAAAGATAGTAAATACATGGATAAAGGGTAAAGGGTAAAGGATAAAGGGTAAAGGATAAAGGTTAAAGGATAAAGGATAAAGGATAAAGGATAAAGGATGACCCGTGACCCGTCCTGAAAAATGTCTAAATAAAATTTTGTGAATAAAATACGACTTGATAAAACCTCTTTACCATTTGGTGGCTATCTTTGAATGGCTTATAGTCAATTGAGTTAGGACTGTAAAGCATTTGGGTTTTAATGCTTAATTTTTAAGCTATGATTGATGTTGCTCAGGTATTTGGTTTGCTCGGTTCAATAACTGCGGCAAGCTTATTCTTTCCACAGGTTTATACTTCATGGAAAACCAAAAAGACCCACGATTTGGCTTGGTCCGGAATTGCAATCGGTCTGCTGAACGGAGTTTTTTGGATTGTTTATGGCCTAATCCGTTTGGATCCCTTCATATACTTAACAAACACAATACTTTTAATTGGCGCATTCCTGTTGCTTATCCTTAAGAAACGTTACGGTTAATCCAGGCTCTCAAGCCCCGTTTTATTCACTTCTATTCTCTATTACTTTCCTATCGCATTGAGAATTTGTGGGTTTACCCCATCGGTTAATAACTTGTTAGTAACCGATGTTTGAATGTGAAAAAACACTATGGGGTGCAGCTTCCGTTTCGCGAATTGAAATTCTACCTTTGCTTTGCAAAAACAAATAAAAATGGCCGGAGAGAGAAAAAGTACGGGAAAAAAGCCATATTCACCTGCAAAACCAATGGTATCGGAATTAGGTAAGGTTCCCCCGCAAGCGGTTGATATTGAACAGGCAGTGCTTGGCGCTATAATGGTTGAAAAGGATGGTGTAATTATTGCAAGCGAGATCCTTAAGCCCGAATGTTTCTATAAGGAAACACACCAAATTATCTTTAAAGCCATTCAGGATTTATCGGCAAGGCTTGAACCAATCGATATTTTCACGGTAACCGAGGAGTTGCGTAAACAGTCCAAGCTCGATGAGGTTGGCGGGGCAGCATACATCACTGAGCTTAGCTCCAAGGTGGGATCTGCAGCACACCTTGAGTATCACTCAAAGATTATTGCACAAAAGTATATCCAGCGCGAACTTATCCGGGTTGCCACCGATATTGAACGACGTTCGTTTGAGGATGATATTGATGTTGATGAGCTGCTGGACTATTCCGAAATGGAACTCTTTAAGGTGGCAGAGGGTAATATTAAAAGCGATACTCAACCCATTAGCAACATTGTAGTTAAAGCATTCAAGCAGATAGAGGAGGCTGGTAAGCGCGAGGATGGTCTTAGCGGGGTTCCAACTGGATTTACTGATTTGGATAGGTTAACCTCGGGTTGGCAAAAATCGGACTTAATTATTGTGGCAGCGCGCCCATCAATGGGTAAAACAGCATTCGTACTATCCATGGCGCGCAATATGGCCGTGGAGTACGACGTTCCTGTAGCATTCTTCTCCCTTGAAATGTCAAACATTCAGCTGGTAAACCGTTTGATCATTGCCGAATCGGGCATCCCCTCGGAAAAGATACGCAACGGAAGGCTATCGAATGACGAATGGACTCAGCTAACCGTTAAAACCAAGCAGCTAGCCGATGCCAAGATTTTTATTGATGATACCCCCGCACTCTCCATATTTGAGCTAAGGGCTAAGTGTAGGAGGCTTAAGGCGCAGCACAACATAGGAATAGTGATTATTGACTACCTACAGCTGATGACCGGCCCAACCGATACCAAGGGTAACCGAGAGCAGGAGGTTAGCACCATTTCCCGCTCGCTAAAGGCTATTGCAAAGGAACTCGATATTCCTATCATTGCCCTTTCGCAGCTAAACCGTTCAGTTGAAACCCGTGGGGGGAACAAACGCCCACAACTCTCTGACCTTCGCGAATCGGGCGCCATTGAGCAGGATGCCGACGTGGTTATTTTTATTCACCGCCCTGAGTACTATGGCTTTGATGTTGATGACAGCGGCAATTCAACCCTTGGCATTGCTGAAATAATTGTTGCCAAGCACCGTAACGGTGCAGTTGATGATGTTCGACTGCGATTCCAGAAGGAAATGGCTAAATTCTCCGATTTGGACGATATGGTTATTATTCCCAATACTATTACTCCTACCTATACATCCTCTGCCCCCGTTACCTTTAGCTCAAAGATGAACAACGACCCTGTTGACGATTTTACGTTTAATCCCGGTAAGGGAATTGATAATACCAATATACCTTTTTAGGGTTAAAGGATTTTTATAATCTCAACTAGCTCCCTCACCTCAAAGGTAACTTTGGCCTGGTGAGGGTTGCATTTGGGGTTGAAATAAATTTGATCCATACCGAACTTCTTTGCTCCCAGTATATCTATCTCAAGGTCGTCGCCTATCATAATACTCTCGCCCTTACGGGCGTTAGCCTTTGATAGTGCATACCCAAAGGCTCGCTTATCGGGCTTGTGGAATCCTGAGTGTTCCGATGTTACAACCCACTCAAAGTACTTATCAATATTGCTTCTTTGCAGCTTAGGTAGTTGAACCTCTTTAAACCCGTTTGAGATAACGTGTAGTTTATACCTATTGGCCAAGTAATCGAGAGTTTCACGAGTGCCAGGGATTAGCGCAGTTTTTAAGGGCATAATGGTTAAGTACTCATCGCCAATGGTTTCGGCAAGGGGTTTGCTTTCAATACCATACTCAGCCAAGGTAATCTCAAACCGCTTGTAGCGCAGAACTTCCTTAGTCAGCTCACCTTTTAGGTACTTATCCCACAGGTAATGGTTGTTTCGGTTAAAGCAGTCAATGAAAGTATCGGGATTAGGAAAGGCCAAGTCCAGCTTATGGTTAACGTAGATTTCAGCAAGCGCATCGCGCATGTTCTGCTCAAAGTCCCATAGCGTTCTGTCTAAATCAAAAAAAATATGCTTGTAAGTGTTGTGCTTGAAGAAAAAGTTGAGTATCATGGTGTAGTTTTAACGGCACAAAAATAGTTATAGTAATTAATGCCTGCAAACCTAAAACTTGATCGGGGTTAATATGCATTTACGAACAACGATTCACGAGCACCTTTCCTTATCATCCTGAGCGCAGCGAAGGATCTTTCTCTTTCTTGCAAAATGAGATGTTTCGCTAACGCTCAACATGACAATAACCTCACGAACAACGAACAACGAGTTACTTGCAAAGCTTCCAGCCCCGTAGGGGCGTAATATTTTTAACACCATGATGATTCCCACATGTATAGCGATGCACGCAATATTTTTTCCAAAGAGCAAGGGGAAAGCGTTGCATCGCAAAAGAAAAGCATGGCAAAGAGCGGTTTACATGTTCTTTCTTGTCTTGATACAAGAAAGAACCAAAGAAAATCAAGGCTGAAAAAGCCCGACCCGATGGGTACCCCGCGGGTGGAACTGCCACGCGATACTATTCGCCACGCCTATGGCGTGACTCATGTGGTATCGCTTACTAAGCCCACCGCAACGTTCCACCCCCGACCCATTACCGGGTCAGGCTTTTATGCCTCTGCCTGCTTCTTCCGCTCCATTCTCTCTCAGGAATAAAGTCTGGGATGAAGCCGTTTCCCACAAACAACCCAGATGACCCCTCTAAATCTCCCCTGAGAGGGGAGACTTTAGCCTTGCAATAAGGTCTCCTAATTGCTTCCCCCTCTCCTGTCAGGAGAGGGGTGGGGGTGAGGTCTTTTTTTACGAACAACGAACAACGAGATACCAGCAACGCTTCCCGCCCCGTAGGGGCGTAATATTTGTAACACCATGATTATTCCCTCATGTATAGCGATGCACGCAATACCTTTTCCAAAGATTAACACTGAAACGTTGCATCGCAAAAGAAAAGTATGGCAAAGAGCGATTGTCTGAAAAACAATCAAAAGGAATAAAGGATTATAGGCACAAAGAGATGCTTGGGCGAGCGCAGCATTTCAGAGAGATGTTTAGGCGAAGTTTATCCAGTAAATTACTATTCACCATGGCAATTATCCAAGCTAAATGACTTTTGATGTTGACTTGTGGAAAGAAGCTTGTTAATCAAATTATCTCCAGAAAGTCTAAGTTTACATTTGAAAAGCTAAGAAAATCCACAAAAAATCTTAACTTATAAGGGGTAATGGGCAGTATTAAAATCTGTTATTTTATTAACAGATAATTCTTGCCTTTGTATCTTTGAGCTGAAATTTTAAACCGTACTAGAATGAGCACATCAAATCCAACCATAAAAGTGCTGATGGTAGATGCAGCAAGTGGCTTTTACAAGGTGAACCGTTTCCAAGTGGGCGATTTTTTTGGGCCGATTGATTTGGGAATACATCTATCGCATAAGCATAACAGCTTAAATATAGGGGTTGGACTTTTGGCTGGTTCAATTTTTCCTGGTTCTAACCGCCTGATTGTGAATGGAATATCGCCATGTTGGCATGGTTTTTACATATCGTCGATGGGGGGTGCAGGTTTGGTATTCGATAACCTTGGAATAAATATGTTTTCCATTGTAGGCAAGGCTGCAGCACCGTCAATCCTTTACCTTAACCGTATTCATGGTGAGGAAATTGAGGTAGAACTTCTACCTGTACGGCCACGAACCATTTGGGCCGAGGGCCGTGGTGGGGTTTACTCCATGATGCAGTATGCACTCAACCAGTTTGGTAGCCGCTATGAGAATGAACCCCGAATACTTGCTACCGGGCCAGCATCGATGTACACCGATTTTGGCGCCATTGCCTCAGCTCCAATTCGTAAGAATGAGATTACCTATGTTGATACCTGGGCTGGCCGTGGAGGCTTTGGTACCAAAATGGTGCAGCAGCACAACATTGTTGCTATTATTTACGGTGGAACATATATCGATGAGGACTTCCGCGACCGTACCGTTGTCGATAGCTGGTTTGAGGATCGCTACCAGAAACGCCTCGCTGCCAAGGATATGGAGGCAACCACCAAGTATCGGTTCGACCCCAAATTCGAAACCGGCGGTACCTTTGGCGTGAACTATGCCACCATGAAGGGCGATATTATGGCCTTCAACTATCGAACAATCTACATGACGGAGGAGGAACGCCTTAAAATTCATAACGACTTCATTGTAAATCATTACCTCAAGCAGTTTAACGAGGAGACCATAAAAACCAAGCAGCAGCGTACATGTGGTGAGCCTTGTGGGGCTGTATGTAAAAAAATGCATGGGGAGTTCAAGAAAGATTATGAGCCCTACCAAACCATGGGACCTCTGTGCGGAATATTCGATCAGCGAGCTGCCGAAAAGCTAAACCACCATGCCGATATGCTTGGTTTCGATGCCATTTCGGTGGGTGGCGTGTTATCGTGGCTTATGGACTGTTTGGCCGACGGGTTGGTAACACCCCAGGAACTTGGTGTGGACAATGTTCCAGTATTCTCTCCCAATGGTTTCCGTGTTGTGGAGGACTCCATGCATAACGCCAACATTGGAGTTGCATTACTCGACCAGATGGTGAATCCCAACGGAGTTTTTCACTTGCGCGAGGGGGCACGCAAGTTTGCCCGTCATCTTGCCCGGCGTAAGGGAACATCTGTACTCGATAAGTTTATATACATAGGTTTTGCGCGTTCCGGCTGGATGGTACCCAACCAGTACTGGACACCCGGAGTGCTATCGCCCATGGCAATTATGGGTAAGTACTACATGTACTACGGAAAGGATTTTGTTCCTCCCCGCCAGTTGGGAAGGGAAAACGCTAAGCGCATGCTAAACGAGCTTGTAATGGATAACCTGGGAATGTGCCGCTTCCACAGGGCATGGGCTGAGGATATTCTCCCTGATGTAATTGAGCAACTTTACGGGTTAAAGGAAAAGTTTCAACGATCGATACTTCTTACTGCAAGCCGAATAAACAGCCGTAACGCATCCATATTCTGGGAAAGCGAAAGGAATATCGATTTTGTTTACTCCTTTCTAAGGAAAAAGAAGGAGGTTGATGGTGTAAGCAATCCTGAACTCGACAGATGGATAAAGTATTTTGAGGAGGACAAGCGCAGTGCTGCACTTGATTTCTGGTACGAAATTCATAAGGGCATACATGAATCGCTTCTTGAATTTCATTAATAGTTATATTTGACGAAAAAAATGAAGATCATTCGTAGGATACTTTTTTTCATTGCGCTATTACTAGTTGCTATAGCTGCATTCCTTTACTGGGGTACTTATGAGGAAGGCGTTATGGCAGGGAAAATAATTCGCATTAGCCAGAAAGGTGTGATATTCAAAACCTATGAGGCCAAGTTAGGCCTTGAGTCGTTTGGCGCATTAAGGGGAACCAGCCCCATTGCTGAAACCTTCGATTTTTCGGTTGAACCCAGTAATCATGAACTTGTAAAGGAGCTAGAGCAGGTAGCTCTAAGTGGTGAAAGGGTAAACATACATTACAAGAAACGATATATCAGGGTTCCCTGGCGGGGCAGCACCAAGTACTTTGCAACAAGAGTGGAACGTTTACAGAAGTAAAATAAAAAAGGCAGCCCAATGGCTGCCTTTCTAATTGGTATACTTGAAAGAATCCTAGTAATCCCTTCTGCCACCGCGACCGCCACCACGGCTATCGCGACCCTCGCGGCTGTAACCGCCACGACGTTCACCGTAACCACCGCCACGACGCTCACGGTTGAATCCACCACCGTTGCGGGGCTTGTCGGTTTTGGGTTTTGCTTCTGAAACGCTGATTACCTTACCATCGTATTCAGCGCCGGTAAGCTCCTCAATTGCAGTACGGGCCTCTTCATCATTGGCCATCTCAACAAAGCCGAATCCTCTCGAACGCCCTGTTTCCCTGTCGGTAATTACTTTGGCCGAGTTAATCTGGCCATACTCTTCGAAAAGTTGCCTTAGGTCGTCATCGTTAATGCGGTAACTCAGACCTGACACGTAAATGTTCATAAACTAAAATTAGATTGTGATTGATAAATAAATTGTTTTTTTTGATTGAGGCCTTGCTTAACTGATGTTTTGTCGGGAATCGGCTAGATGCGGCAAAATATTCTGTGTTGAAGCGTTTCTCAATTCGCTGCAAAGGTAGTGCAATTAATTTAACAATCACCATTTTCGGAAAATTATTTTTTTGCAAGGGAAAGACAAGGAGGTTTAAGTAAGATAAGTAGGAGCCCAAAAGTATAATATTGAATCTCACTTCAAATCAAAGCACTGAGAGCAATAAATGTTTTAAAAAAAGTGGGTACCTGAATGGGCACCCACTAATTAAGAGTAGTATAATTGATTGTTACTTGGTTGCTTCTTCCAACCTACGCATAATGGAGAAGATGAAAATTGCCGAGAGTAAGCAGCAAACAATAAAGATTGTCCAGAGCTGCCATAGCTCAATTCTTTCCCAGAAGAAGCTGCCTACAAAAAGCAACTTGTTTCCAATGGCAGTAGCAAGTAGCCAACCACCCTGCATTAATCCCTGGAAGCGTTGAGGAGCAACCTTTGATACAAACGACAATCCCATTGGGCTGAGGAATAACTCAGCAATGGTTAGAATCAGGTAGCTGCTAATTAGCCAGTAAGGCGAAACCCTGCCCCATTCGGTTAGCCCTTGCGCCTCGATGGTTTTGGGAGCTATTAGGTGAATTGAGCTCAACAGCACAACCACAAATCCAATTGCAGCAATTATCATCCCTATACCTATTTTCTTTGGGGTTGAGGGTTCAATATTGCGTTTGTTCATCCAGGCAAAAGCACCCATAACAGGGAATGTAAGCACTACTATGAACAATGGGTTAAACGATTGGAAAACCTCGGGGGCAATTGGGTTGGAAGCCCCAAATTTGATAGCCTGGTAGTAGGTTAGGTAACCAAGGCCAAGAAACATTACCAGTCCAATTATTCTCTCACGAATCTGTTTACGGGCAAACATTAACACCAACCCAGCAATAGTGCCAATAAACGAAAGCATTGACCATATGTTGAAGAAGATATTGGTGAAAGGTCCAACCTCCTTAACGGTATAGTCGCGGGCAAAGAGGGTCAAGGTTAAACCGTTCTGGTGGAACGACATCCAGAAAAAGATTACAACCACAAATACGAGTAAAAGCGAGGTAACCTTTGGAAGTTCTTCCTTGGTTGACATCATGAACATCATGGCCACAAAGCCAAAGAATAGACCAATGGCCAATCCTAAAGCAATTTCGGCTCCGAGTAACCAGAAAATCGCTCCAGTCAATAATACAAGGGCAATGGGTACAATTACGTTTAGAAGGTTCTTTTTGGTAAATAGCGAACCCGCAGCAGGTGTAGTGCTAACCTTTTTCTCCTTATTGGGTAATTTTTTGTTGAAAATTACATATACAAGTAGCGAGATCACCATTGCAACTGCAGCAACACCAAAAGCCCAGTTATACCCGCGCGAAAAGGCATCAATGTATTTATGAGCAAAATCGGTGAGCTGTTCAGTGCCAGCAATAGTGGCACCCGAAACTTTGCTGGCAAGGCTTTCGAACTTTGCGAGCGACTCAGGATCGGTTACCTTTCCGTTTAGGAATGCATGGCAAAGCGAGGGTAGGCTGGCATCGTGCTCAAAGCCTTGGCTGCGAAGAAACCAGTTACGGATTCCGGTAGCAACAAATGGGGCAAAGAATGCACCTACATTTATACCCATATAAAAAATCATGAAACCAGTATCGCGAACCTTTGAGTATTCAGGGTTGTCGTACATCTGGCCTACTACAGCCTGCAGGTTACCTTTGAATAAGCCATTCCCAAATGCAATGATGAAAAGCCCAAGTAATGTCATGGTCAGGCTCATGCCAGGCATGGCAATCATTGCGTAGCCACCAAACATAATGATTATCCCCAACAGAATTACTGTTTTATACCTATTGGTTGCATCGGCTATTAATCCGCCAATAAGGGCTAACGCATAAATTGCAAAGTAAAACCAGCTGTAGTATCCGCCGGCTTCCTCGGCCGATAGGCCATACTTAGCTTGTAGGAATAACACCAGGATGGCCATCATGGTGTAGAAACCGAAACGCTCTCCCATGTTGGAGAAGAACGCTACCAGTAGTCCTTTAGGATGATTTTTCAACATATAAATTATGGTTTTAGTTTATCTTCAATTTTTCAAGATTGACAAAAATAGTATTTAATGGTTTATTTCCAAATCCACAAATTATGTTGTATAATGTTTTTGTTAAGCTTATTTTACCTAAATGTTAAAAGCGATAACCATTTATTGGTTTTAATTTGTAAATATAATAAACCGAAGTGCCATGATTTAACAAATTCAGACGGGATTAGAGGAATGAGTCGGAATGAGTCAGAATCAAAAGAATATGATGGAGTTAGAGGAAGTTAGAGGAGGTTAGAACTAGTGAAAAGTGAAAAGTTAAAAGTTAAAAGAAGAATTGAGGATATGAGGGGGTTGGAGAGCTTTATTTTCGTGAACCGTGTACCGTGAACCGTGAAACGGAAGAATTCAGAATATGGCTGAGATAGAGGGAGTAAGAGGGAAATGAACTGTTAAATCTAAATGCCATGGATTAACAATTTAAACCGGGTTGAAAAATAGGAGAGGGGAAAACATTTTTAGAGGTGATTCATCAATGGATTTTTTACAATTAACCAGTTCTGGATAAACAATCGGGGAAAAATTAGTAACTTAGCACTATAGCCTGAATCAATGAAAGTATTCAAAACAAGCCAGATCAAAAGCATCGATGCTTATACCATCGAAAACGAACCCATTGAGTCAATTGATTTGATGGAACGGGCTGCAACAGCCCTTTTCAACTGGTTTCGAAGCAAATACCATAAGAATCGAAGGATTAAAATCTTTTGTGGCCCCGGTAATAACGGGGGCGATGGGCTTGCATTGGCTCGTTTGCTAATTAATACGGGCTTTAACGCGCACTGTTACTACTTAAAAGCCGATTCTTACTCAGCCGACTTTTTAACAAATCTTGATCGTCTAAAGGAGTTAACGCCGGAAATATTTTTAGTTAAACATCAATCCGATTTTCCTGAAATTCATAACGATGATCTGGTTGTTGATGCCCTATACGGTTCGGGGCTTAGTCGATCCATTGAAGGTGTTGCTGCTCAACTAATTGAGCATATCAACTCATCGGGGGCTAAGGTTATCGCTATTGATATTCCATCGGGTCTTTTTGGCGAGGCCAATCCAGTACCCAACAATAACCCTGTGGTAAAGTCCGACTACTGTCTTAGCTTACAGTTTCCCAAGCTGGCTTTTTTTATGCCAGAAAATGAGCAATTTTTAAAGCGCTGGGTAGTTCTACCCATTGGTCTGCATACGGAGGCTATTGAGAATACGGCTACACCCTACCATTATACCACGGCAAGTAGTATCAAAACTGATTTTTTCCAGTTGTCAACCTTTGCCCATAAAGGGACTTACGGGCATGCACTGGTTATTGCAGGTTCCAACGGGATGATGGGAGCGGCTTGCCTATGTGCTAAATCGGTTGTGAGGAGTGGGGTAGGATTAGTAACAATGCATATTCCCAAGGTAGGCTATACCATTGCCCAGGTAAATGTTCCTGAGGCCTTAACTAGCATCGATAGCTGTGAAACTCACATTACCCAATTCCCTGAACTGGATCGATATCAGGCGGTTTGTGTGGGCCCAGGCATTGCACAAAGTACCGAAACCGAGCAAATGCTCGTCAGGTTGATTAAAACCTGCCGATTACCTCTGGTGGTAGATGCCGATGGTCTAAACTTACTTTCAAGGAATATTGATGTACTCAATAGTGCTAACAATACATTGATTTTAACACCACATCCCGGAGAGTTCGACCGCCTTTTTGGGAAATCGCAGTGTAACTGGGAGCGGCTTGAACGTGCAAGAGAAATGGCACAAAAATATAGGGTGATAATTGTTCTAAAAGGAGCCTACACAAGGGTAGTATTGCCCAGTGGCAATGTTCATTTCAACTCCACCGGAAATCCGGGGATGGCAACCGGAGGGAGCGGCGATGTTCTTAGTGGAATAATTACCGGATTGCTGGCTCGTGGGCTTCCCCCGGCCGATGCTGCCATTACGGGTGTTTATATCCATGGCCTTGCAGGCGACTTGGCCGCCGACGAATTTGGACAAATTAGCTTGTGCGCTTCGGACATTGTGAACTATATTTGTAAAGCATTCCAACACTTAACCAACTATGATGAGTAAAAATATTTTCTTAGCAGTTCTATCCCTTGTATTATTGGGCTGCAATAGTAAAACCATTCAAGTTGAACCAGCTGGTAAAACAATTGACTATAAAAAAGTTGCAGTTTACTATACGTTACCCCGAACAGTGGTTTACGTAAAGGTTGTTTGCTCTCAAAGCGAATATATACCTGGTCCCTATGCCGAGTATGCAAAAAAATTTTTGGGTATCGACGGGGTAAACAATACCGAAAAGGTTGAGTATCTAATTGAGAAAATAGATGTAGAAACCACCGCTGAAACAGACCCCAAAGCAGTCTTTGCCGTTTACCCATCGGGAAAGGGTTATGGTAACTTTATAAATCTTTCTAATGAAGGGTTAATATTACCTGTTAACCAAACCCCTGAAAGTAGAGCCATTGCTAAAAACAAAGAAGTAAGCAGTAAAGGAGAGGTAATTTATAAGGATTTATCGGTTAACCCTTTTGTTGCTGAGGAAACAACTACATTTTATGGTAGAACCCTGCGCGACAGTGTTTACGTTAGGGTACCCATACAGCGTTCAATGACCATTGAACGCAACCTTGAGGAGAAAGTTAAGGAGGCAGCCGATTTTATTTTTAGCATCCGAAAAAAAAGGCTCGATTTTCTTACCCCTGATATCGACCATCCATTCAGTGGAGATGCACTTCAGCTGATTTTGAAGGAACTTCAAAGGCTGGAGGACGAATATCTGGCACTATTTGTAGGTAAAAGGTTTACTCACACATTCACTCAAACCTATAGCTTCATTCCCTCGAACACCGAAGGCGAGAGCGCTATCCTTTTCCGTTTTTCCGAAAGCAAAGGATTGCTTTCGTCAACCGATCTTTCTGGGCGCCCCATACTCATTGAGTTTGATCAACCTGAATATCCTGAGAATATTGATGCTACTAAGAATAGCCTGGAAACCATTGCTTTAAAAGCCAAAATCGACAGGTTTTACTACAGGATACCCGTTGCAGTTAACATGAGAGTTATTGACGGCAAGCAGCTACTTGTTGAAAAGCGTTTAAGCGTATTTCAGTATGGACTGCTAGCCCAACTGCCTGTTAATTTTCCGGGTAAGTGATTAAGGATTTGCTACTGTATTTAGTTTACTTACAAACTTTGCCCGAAAATCTTCCCATTTCTGGGTTTTGTAAGCATCGCTTTCAATGTAAGCCATTATAGGTTCTAGCTGTTCAGGAGTAAGGTATCCGGCAATGTAGGTTATTAGGTTATTGTTCTCGTCCATAAAAACTATTGAGGGATACGATAACCTTCCTTGTAGTATAGCTATTGCAAACTCATGCGGATTGCGTTGCCCCTGCCCCTTATTCTTGTATACCTTACCTTTATATGTTATATCTTTTGAACCTTCGGCATTGAACTTTACGGCATGAAACTTTTGGGTGAGGTACGAGGCTATTACAGGGTTGGTAAAAGTATTCTCATCCATCTTCTTACACCAGCCACACCAGTCGGTATAAACATCGATGAATATTTTTCGGGGCGTTTTTTCGTTTACCTCAAAAGCCCTATCTATTTCAATCCAGTTGATTTTTGTTTCTTGAGCCATGGAAACTGAAGCGGATATGCCAAGCATCCAAATAGCTAAAACCCAGATTCTGTTTTTCATGGTTTTGATTTTGGTTAACGGTAAATAAGTTCAAAAATAATGCCTTAATATCACTTTGCATCACCATCTTTATACCAGCCTGAGTAAAAGAGGTAGTTGCGGGCAATACGCTCATTGGTTTCGCGGCTAAGTTCTGGGTCAACCTTTTTGACAAAACGGGCTGGAACTCCTGCATAAACGCATGCGGGTTCAATAACAGTGTTCTCCAATACCAGTGCGTTGGCAGCAACTATTGCTCCTTCGCCAACTTTAGCGTTGTCCATAACAGTACAACCCATTCCTAGCAAGGCTCCCCGGCTTACCTGGGCGCCATGAAGTATTACACCATGTCCAATCGATACATCATCGCCAACCTCGATGGTTGTTTTCTGGTAGGTGGTGTGAAGCACCGCATTATCCTGGATATTAACCCTGTTACCTATTCTAATGGAGTTAACATCGCCACGAAGCACAGCGCCGTACCAAATACTGCAATCATCGCCAATTTCAACATCACCTATTATCACTGCAGTCTCAGCAATAAAGCAGTTCTTACCAATTTTAGGTGTAATTCCCCTCAAGGGTTTGATTATTGCCATACCATTTTGTAATTTACTGCAAATTTACTACTTACTAACAGTTATCGTGCCGGTTGAGTTCAAAAAGTTTGTGAACATTAGAGTTTATGGCGATCTGAACGATTTTTTGCCACAAGGCAAAAAGCATAAGGATCAGCGTGTAGGGTTTTTGGGGATGCCCACTGTAAAGGACTTGGTTGAATCGATAGGGGTTCCGCATGTTGAGGTTTTTCTGATTTTAGCCGATAGCCTACCGGTTAATTTTGATTACCGTCCTGCCAACGGCACACTAATTTCGTGTTACCCAAAATTTACTTCATTGCCAGTATCGGCAATTGCTTTAAGACCGGATTTTGAAAAGCCCCCCAGGTTTATTCTTGATGTTCATTTAGGTCGACTGGCCGCATACCTCCGCTTTTGCGGAATCGACACACTATACGATAAGTCATTTTCTGACAATCAGATACTTGATATTTCACAAGCCGATGGCCGAATTATTTTGACCCGCGATAAGGGTATCCTGCGTAACGGCCAAGCCCAATTTGGATATTTTCTCAGAAACACCAATCCTCAGCTGCAGCTTGCCGAGGTGGTTCATTACTTTGACCTTGCTCACTACCTTGATCCGTTTTCAAGGTGCTCGCTGTGCAATGGTGAGGTAGAACAGGTTGATAAACCCATGGTTAAAAACTTAGTTCCTTCAACTACCTACCAGATTTACAGTGAGTTTTTTCAGTGTACTAGATGTGGGCAGGTTTACTGGGAGGGACCTCACTTTATCCGGATTTCCAAGCTGCTTAGTAAGTATTCAAAGTAGTTGTTAGCTTATTTTTATGGTTAAGGTAAAAATGAAAAACATGCCGTAAAATATGTTTTAAAACGATTGCTGTGTATAAAAAAGCCTAATTTTGTGTCATAAATAAATAAGTAGTAATCAATATAACATTCTGGATATCAGATTTATATAATTCAGGATGTTTAAAAACTAAACAGCATCTTTATGGATAAACAAAAAAGTGTCCAAGAGCTGGACGAGGTTGTTGTTCGATTTTCAGGTGATTCCGGCGATGGTATGCAGCTTACCGGAACCCTGTTTGCCGATGCATCGGCACTTTTTGGTAACGATGTAAGCACTTTCCCCGATTACCCATCGGAAATACGCGCCCCACAGGGCACCATTGGAGGCGTATCGGGTTTTCAGGTGCACTTTGGAAGCCGAAAAGTTAATACCCCTGGCGATTTTTGCGATGTGCTAATTGCAATGAACCCTGCAGCCCTAAAAGCCAATGCCAAATGGGTTAAACGTGGCGGTATGATTATAGTTGATGCCGACCAGTTTAATGAAAAGGGATATCAGCGTGCTGGCTATAAAACTTTCGATGCAGTATCGGAGTTAAACCTGCAGGATTACAAGGTGATTTTCGCTCCTATTACAAACCTTACCAAGGAAAGCCTTAAGGATAGCGGCTTGGACAATAAGAGCATCATCCGTAGTAAAAACATGTTTGCCTTGGGTATGGTTTACTACATATTCGATAGGCCCTTAAGCTTTACCGAGAAATTCTTTGAAAAGAAATTCTCCAAAAAGCCCGAAGTGGTTGAGGCAAACAAGAAAGTTTTACGCGATGGGTTTAACTACGCCGCAAATATTCATGCCATTGCAAGCACCTATAAAGTAAAGCAGGCTACTACTTTACCCAAGGGTAAATACCGTAATATTAATGGAAACACGGCTACCGCATGGGGTTTAATAGCAGCTGCTGAAAAAGCGAGCTTACCCCTGTTTTGTGGTTCATACCCCATTACTCCAGCCACTGAAATTTTAATAGAGCTAGCCAAGCGTAAGGATTTAGGCGTTAAAACCCTTCAGGCTGAGGATGAAATTGCTGGAATATGTACGGCAATTGGCGCTGCATATGCCGGAAACTTTGCAGTCACCACTACATCGGGCCCTGGGCTTTCACTGAAGTCTGAGGCTTTGGGGCTTGCCGTTATGACTGAGTTGCCTTTAGTTATAGTTGACGTACAGCGCGGTGGTCCTTCAACCGGTTTGCCAACCAAAACCGAGCAGTCCGACCTTATGCAAGCTCTTTGGGGACGCAACGGCGAGGCACCAGTGGTAGTTATTGCCGCCAGTACCCCAAGCAACTGCTTCGATTACGCTTTTATGGCAGGTAAAATTGCCATGGAACATATGACCCCCGTACTGCTTTTAACTGATGGTTATATTGCTAATGGCTCTGAGCCATGGCGCATACCAAGTATGAAGGATTATCCTGAAATAAAACCACCAATTGTTGCTGAGGGAACCGAAGGGTATATGCCTTATGCTCGCGATGAGAAGCGCTTAGCGCGTGGTTGGGCTTTCCCCGGTAAAAAAGGTATTGCTCATAGGGTGGGGGGCTTGGAAAAGGATTTCCTAAAAGGTACCGTTTCGCACGACCCAACCAACCACCAACGAATGGTCGATATCCGTGCTGCAAAGGTTCAGCGTGTTCAGGAGTTTATCCCTGAGCAGCAAGTGATTGGCGACCCCGAAGGCGACCTGCTTGTTATTGGTTGGGGCGGAACATTCGGTCATCTGTTCGATGCAGTTCAGGAAATGCGTGCAAACGGCAAAAAAGTATCACTGTGCCATTTCAACTACATAAACCCCATGCCAAAAAATGTTGCCGACATTTTTGGCCGTTTCAAGAAACTTGTGGTATGCGAGTTAAACATGGGGCAGTTTGCAAACCACCTACGAATGAATTATCAGCAATTCAACTACCTACAGTATAACAAGGTTCAGGGTCTACCATTCACCGTGGTGGAACTGGTTGAAAAGTTTAACCAAATTTTGGAGGGTAAATAGCCATGGAAGAACAATATATGAATTACACCCCACAGGATTTTAAGAGCGATCAGGAAGTGCGTTGGTGTCCGGGTTGTGGCGACCACGCCATTCTGAATGCCGTACAAAAAGCCTTACCCGAGGTATCAAAACAGCTAAAGTATAACCTTGAACGATACGTATTTGTTTCTGGTATTGGTTGTTCCAGCCGTTTCCCCTACTACGTTAATACATTTGGGTTCCATGGCATACATGGTCGTGCATCGGCCATAGCTACCGGAGTAAAGGTGGCAAACCCAACGCTGAGCGTTTGGCAGGTTACTGGCGATGGCGATGCCCTTGCCATTGGAGGTAACCACTTTATCCACGCAGTAAGGCGTAACATCGATATTAACATCTTACTTTTCAACAACCAGATTTACGGGTTAACCAAAGGTCAGTACTCACCAACCTCGCCACTTGGAGCAATCACCAAAACTTCACCATTTGGTACGGTTGAGCATCCATTCCGCCCAGGTGAACTGGTTATTGGCGCTCAGGGAAAGTTTTTTGCCCGTTCGCTCGATGTTGATGTTAAGCTTACCGCTGAGATTATGGTTGAAGCTGCTAAGCACGATGGCACGTCGGTTGTTGAAATTCTTCAAAACTGCGTCATTTTTAACGATGGGGCTTACGATTACATAACCGACCGTGAACATCGCGACGATAGAGTGATTGTTCTCCGCCATGGCGAAAAAATGGTATTCGGGAAAAACAGGGATAAAGGACTAATTCTCAGCGGACTGAGCCTTAAGGTTGTAACCATTGGTCAGGGTGGCTTTACCATGGACGATATACTTGTGCACGATGCCTATAACCCAAATCCTGGTGTTCACATGATGCTTGCCAACATGGAGTACCCCGATTACCCTGTAGCCCTTGGTGTAATCCGTAACGTAAAAGACTCTACCTACGATGATAACGTACGCGACCAAGTGCTTGAGGTGATGAAAACCGCCAAGATTAAGTCAGTTGACGATTTACTCAACAGTGGCGATACCTGGGAAGTATAAAACCTTATTATCTCTTTTTAATAAATTAAGGCTGCCAACTTCAGGCAGCCTTTTTTCAATATTTTTTTTCACTATTACGTTGAACATTAGTTTATTTAGTTAATAAATGCTAAATTTGCTTATTTGATGATTTAAAAGTTTAATGCAATTGGTTGCAAAGTATGGTAAAGCAAAAGTTTATTAAGGCATTAATCGCACTGCAATTTATTCTTAGTTTCTCAGTTAGCGAGGTTAAGGCTCAGGATAATTTCAAGCAAATCTTTAGCGATGCAGAGTATTACTTCTTTCTTCAGGACTTCAAGGAGGCACTTCCCCTTTACCAGAGCCTATACAAACAAGATTCTACCAATGCCAATATCCTTTACAAGCTAGGTATGTGTTACCTGAACATACCCGGATTGAAACAGAATGCTATACCGTACCTGGAAAAAGCATCAAAGAATGTAAACCCTAAATACCGTGAAGGGTATTACCGCGAGACTGCCGCGCCCATTCAAACCTATTTTTATTTGGGACAAGCCTATATGGTAAATTTTAGGTTTGATGATGCCCTGCTGGCTTTTCAGAAGTTCAAGGATAATATTGATGTTAAAGATGTTTACAACCTCGACTATGTTAACCAGCAGATAAAAGCATGCGAGGTGGCTCGCAATTTCATTTCGAGGCCTATTGTGATGAAAACCGAACATATCGACCTGTTTCCCGATAGGAATAAGAATTGCAATTACCCAGTAATATCGGGCGACAGGCAAACCATGGTGTTTACGGTTAAGGAAAAATTCTATACTGCAGTATACTATTCCCGGTGGATTGATGGCAAGTGGAGTTCACCAAGGAATATTACACTTGACCTTAGGGTTGAGGGCGAACTTTATACTACCGCACTTAACTACACCGGCGATTACTTGATTCTTTTTGTCAATGAAGTAACCTCGGGCAACCTATACTACTCAACGCTGGTAGGCGATAAGTGGCAACCCGTTAAGAAGTTACCAGCTCCAATCAATTCAAAGGATTGGGAGACCTTTGCGTCGCTATCGGTCGATGGCAAGCAGATGTATTTTGTTTCGAACCGGAAAGGTGGCTATGGCGGAACCGATATTTACATGTCCAGCTTGCAGCCCGATGGCAAATGGAGCAACCCAGTAAACCTTGGTCCACAGGTCAATACCCCATACAACGAGGAGTCGCCAATTGTATGCCCCGACGGACGAACGCTTTACTTTGCCTCGCAGGGGCATAACAGCATGGGAGGTTTCGATATTTTTTACAGCCGAAAGATTGATGGTAATTCCTGGTCTATGCCCATAAACCTTGGCTACCCATTTAATACACCTGACGATGAGTTTTACTTTTACCCCCTCGATTCACTTTCTGGCGTAATGCCGATGGCCATTTCCAATCAATCAACCTTTTACGAACTTTACAAGGTAAACATCTACCCCAGTATATCACGTAAGATAGAACTGTTTGGCAAGGTTAATCTCTCTGACAATGCCGATATTAAATCCGACAGTATCGCTATTTTAGTTAAAGATACTGCAAACAACCTTATTGCCATGGCTTTTCCCTTAAGCGATGGAACTTACAGCGTTGCAGTTAAGCCTGGCAGATACTCCCTTGAGGCTACCAGCCAATTTTACGTAATGAACCCACTACAGCTTCACATACCCTCCACCTATAACCAGGAAAAGTATCTTTTAGATATCAACCTTGATGCTAAGCCAATAACCAAAGAGGAGGTGATTCGGTTCAACTATGTACTTTTCGACTTTGACAGCTACGAGCTGAAACGCGATGCACAGTTTGAACTTGAAAAGGTTTACAAGCTGATGACCGATTATCCCGACTTGTATATCGAGGTGATTGGCCATACTGACAGCAAGGGCTCACCCATGTACAATCTCATGCTTTCGGCCCGTAGGGCAAACGCCGTAGTTGAGTACCTGGTTAATAAGGGAATTGACGAAAAACGATTTGTAGTAAGGGGTATGGGCTCATTGGTAAGTTTTGCCGCTAATACCAACCCCGACGGTTCCGATAACCCCAATGGCCGTAAGCTAAACCGACGAGCCAGCATTAGGGTATTTAACCCAAACAAGAATCTTAAAATTGAGTTTGTTGATGTTCCCGAACACCTCAAACCTCAAACCCAGAACTATACCATAATGCTTGCACCTATCGACGATACAATTTCTCCTGATCTAATTAAAGCCATTGAGAAGAAGTTTAATATCAACCTTCGTGAGTTTGTAATTGGATCACGACGATTGATTTGTATGAATGTTTACAAGTCAAAGGCCGACGCCATTGAGCATCTCAATACCATTATTGATATGGGTGCATCAAGGGCCGTGCTGGTAAATGAGGTAGAACTTCAACGCCTTGTGGCTGCTTTGCAGAAAAATCTTATAACAAAACAAAGCGTTTTTACCATTCTTGTTGCCACAAGCGAGATACCCTTAACGCTCGACTTTTTCCGGGGACTATATGTAACCGAGGAGGTTGGTAACGACGGGTTATACCGTTACTACTTTGGAGCTTTCAATGAGAAAGCTAAGGCTACCGAGATGCTGGAAAAGGTAAACTCAATGGGATTCCCCAATGCAATTCTGGTTAAACTTGAGAAAAGGTAATGGAGGGTAATGTTTTAGAAAACAGTGTTGTAAAGCTTCGTGCACCTGAACCGGAGGATGTCGATTTGCTTTACAGCTGGGAAAATAACATGGAAATATGGAAGGTCAGTAATACGCTTACACCTTTCTCAAAATACCTGCTCAAAAAGTATATTGAGACATCGCATTTAGACATATGGGAATCCAAGCAGCTACGGCTGATTATTGAGGCTAAGGATCAGAACTCGCTTATGAATGTTCCGGTTGGCCTTGTTGATTTGTTCGATTTTGATCCCTACCATTTGCGGGCGGGCGTTGGTGTTTTGATAGCCAAAAACGAAGACCGCAGAAAAGGTTATGCGACTGAGGCTTTAAACGTACTAATCCGATATGTATTTGAGGTGCTCCAGCTAAACCAACTCTATGCAAATGTGTCGGCAAGTAATGTTATCAGCTTGCGCTTGTTTGAGAACCTTGGTTTTACTAAGGTTGGTGTAAAAAAGGATTGGTTAAAAACCTTGAATGGATGGGAGGACGAGGTTTTACTCCAGCTATTAAATCCTAAACCTCGCCTACCCAAAAGCTAAAACTAGCGATAATTTTAGCCTTACTGGTTAAAATTGAAAGTGCTCCTCAACATTTTTCCAAAGCATTGCTGCTTCAGGATTTTTGTTGCAGAACTCATTGGTATGCTTGCAGTACGAGTATTCGTTTTGCCATTCCTTACCGTATGCAACAATCTCCGCTAATGCGTTGGCAATGTACTCTACTTCGGCATTGGTTGTTGTTGGATGTAACGACCACCGAACCCATCCGGGTTTTTCGGATAGGTCGCCTTTATTGATTAAATCAGTAATCCGATGCGATTGTTCCTTACTTACATTAAGTAGGAAATGTCCGTATGTGCCTGCGCACACGCACCCACCACGCATTTGTATGCCATAGCGCTCGCTAAGCAGGGTTACAATAAGGTTGTAGTGTAAGTTATCAATATAGAACGAAATTGCTCCAATTCGATTTAGGCAGTTATCAGCTAAAATGTGTAACCCTTTAATTTTACTCAACCGTTCAAAGGCTAAGTGAACTAACTCCTCTTCGCGTTTTTCGATATTCTCAACACCCATTTGCTCCTTCAATCGAATGGCTAATGCACTACGGATTGCTTGCAAAAAGCCTGGAGTACCTCCATCCTCGCGTCGTTCAATATCATCAATATATTTATACTCACCCCATGGGTTTGTCCAGTCAACCGTGCCACCCCCGGGTTGGTCGGGCACACGGTTTTTGTAAAGGTTTGAGTTGAAGATGAGAACGCCTGAGGCACCAGGGCCACCCAGAAACTTATGGGGCGAAAAGAAAATGGCATCTAAACGTTCCAAGGGATCGGCAGGATGCATATCAATTTTTACGTATGGTGCCGATGCTGCAAAATCCACAAAGCATAAACCGCCAGCCTCATGCATGATTCTGGCAAGCTCATGGTAGGGGGTTTTTATTCCGGTTACATTGCTGCATGCGCTAAATGAACCAATTTTCATTGGTCTATCATTGTATCGCTCCAGTGTTTCGCGGAGTTTCTGTGGCGATACCAAAAGATCCTTATCGGGTTCAACCACTACAACCTCAGCAATGGTTTCATACCACGATGTTTGGTTGGAGTGATGCTCCATGTGTGTAACAAAAACCACGGGCCTTTCCTTGGGGTTTTGGAATACAAAGCTTTTGTTCTTAAGGCCAAGTATTCTTTGAAATTTGTTGATTGACGATGTCATGCCAAACCCTGATGTAACAATTACATCCTCGGGGCCAGCGTTAACATGTCGTTTAATCTCTTTCAGGGCATAGTGGTAAGCCTCTGTCATAAACTTTCCGGTAAAGCTACTCTCGGTATGAGTATTGGCAACCATTGGCCCAAAAAGATGGAGCATTTTTTCCTCTATGGGCCTGTATAGCCTGCCACTGGCAATCCAGTCGGCATATATTAGTTTCTGTTCACCATAAATGGTTTTATAGGTAGCATCGATACCTACAATGTTTTTACGGAATTGCTCAAAATACTTTTCAAGGTTACTCATATCTTATCTATATTTTATTCCTTAGCTCAGGGAAGCCATCTAGGGTTATCCATCCTTTTACCTCAGAAAATTCCAAAATCAGATGCTTTAACCCGTTAGTTACCAACAAATATTCGGAATTCAGCGCATAGTTATACCTGCATATCTGATCAACAACCTCGTTGGTGATTTCCACGTTAGGTGCTTTACATTCCGCAAGGAGTATTGGCTCGCCTTTTCGGTTATAGACTACAACATCGGCCCTATGGTTTACGCCATTGAATGAGAAACTTACCTCAACACCTATCAATCCTACTGGTAAGTTTAAATTGGTAATCAGGTAGCTAAGTAAATGCTGACGAACCCATTCTTCAGGGGTAAGTGCAATGAATTTTTTTCGGATTACATCAAAAATGTAACGGTTACCATTTTCCTGTTTTACCCGGAACTGGTATGCAGGAAAGTTAAGTGAACCTCCGTTAGCTGTGCTCATGCAGCAAAATTAAAAATTTTTAAATCATCCTGGGTCTTGCTAACGTTTTCGCCAGCCAAAACAAGCTGGTAATTATTAGCCTTTGCTAGAAAATTTCACCAAAATAGCATATCACTTTTGTTAAGTATGTTTAAAAACACTATTTTAAGATTGAGCGAATAGCCGTATCTTTGCCGAAATATACTTGTTGATAAAATTTAAATGTGTTGGTATGAAGACAAAAGAAGAAATTGTTGAGAACTGGTTACCAAGGTATACCGGGCAAGCACTTGAGGATTTTGGTTCCCATATTCTTTTAACCAACTTTAGGGGATACCTTGAATTCTTTGCTAATTACTTTAATGTACCTATTGTTAATCCAAATGCCAACATGCCCTGTGCCACTGCAAATGGTATAACCATGATCGATTTTGGCATGGGTAGTCCCAATGCTGCAACTATAATGGATTTGTTAAGCGCCGTAAAACCCAAAGCGGTACTTTTCCTTGGAAAATGTGGAGGCCTGAAAAAGAAGAACAACGTAGGCGATTTTATACTACCCATTGCAGCCATAAGGCACGAAGGAACCTCAAACGACTATATGCCCCCTGAGGTTCCCGCTTTGCCAGCATTTACGCTACAGCGTGTAGTTTCCTCAACCATTCGTAACCACAACCGCGATTACTGGACAGGTACTGTAGTTACAACAAACCGAAGGGTTTGGGAGTACGACGATAATTTCAAGGAGTACCTTCGCCGTACCCGTGCAATGGCAATTGATATGGAAACTGCAACCATTTTTACGGTTGGTTTCTATAATGAAATTCCTACCGGGGCACTTCTGCTGGTTACTGACCAACCCATGATCTCGGAAGGGGTTAAAACCGCTGAAAGCGATCAGAAGGTAAATTCACTCTTTGTTGAGGAGCAGATAAAGATTGGTATAGAATCATTAACCCGTTTGATAAACAACAGCGAATCGGTAAAGCACCTACGTTTTTAGGTTTGATATATGGCCAAGCAGAGTCAGACAGTTGAAACGTTTCAAAATATTCTTCAGGAGCTGAAGAATAAGATATATAAACCCATTTACTTTCTGACCGGCGATGAACCATACTTTATCGACAAGATTGCTGAGTACATTGAGGACAATGTGCTCAGCAGTTCCGAGAAAGCCTTCAACCAGACCGTGGTTTATGGTCGGGATATTTCTGCAGCCGATATTATCAATGCGGCACGTCGTTTTCCAATGATGTCCAACTACCAGGTAGTAATTGTTAAGGAAGCACAGAATGTGCGTAACCTATCCGATCTGGAGATCTACCTTAAAACTCCGCTGAATTCAACAATACTTGTAGTTTGTCACAAAATAGCCAGCGATGGCAAGAAATCGTCTGATAAGCTCTCAGGGGTTGTAAAGCTTGCAAAGCAAAAGGGGATTTACTTTGAATCAAAAAAGTTTTACGACTACCAGATTCCCGATTGGATTGTTGGATACCTTAAGGATAAAGGTATTAAAATTGACCCACTGGCAGCAAACCTACTAACGGAGTTTGTTGGTAACGATTTGAGCCGCTTGGCCCATGAACTTGATAAGCTAGCAATCATACTTCCTGCTGATAGCAAACTGATACAGGCCGCAGATATTGAGCGAAACATTGGTATTAGCCGCGATTTTAACCGTTTTGAACTAACTAAGGCGCTTGGCGAGATGAACTTTGCCCGTGCCATGCGCATTGCCGACCACTTTGCACGGAATCCCAATGCCAATCCTTTTGTGTTGACCATTACTGCTATTTACCAGTATTTCATCAAAATACTAAAGTATCACTTTTTAGCTGACAAGTCAAAAGCATCAGTGGCCAAGGAGTTGGGTGTAAACGAGTTTTTTGTTGCTGAGTACGAAAGGGCAGCAAAACGATACAGCCCATCGCGCTGTGTAAGTATTATCCACTGGCTCAGCGAGTACGATATGCGGTCAAAGGGTGTTAATAACGGTTCAACCGACCATGGCGAACTACTGCGGGAACTAATTTACCTTATAGTATTTGGGAAATGACCTATATAATCATTGCTATTACCGCTATTGTTTCCTTTGCTGCATTTGGAAACAGCATCCTATTTCAGCGGTTACTGCTTAACCCATACATAGTATTTAAGCGGAATGAGTGGTATAGGTTGATTTCGCATGCTTTTGTTCATGCCAATTTTTTACACCTATTTGTAAATATGATAGTGTTGCTATCGTTTGGCAGGTATGTGGAATCAATATTACAGCAACTACAATCTATTGGTAGCATTGGTATGCACCAGGTTCACTTTCTTATTCTCTACCTTGGTGCAGCAATAGTTTCATCGTTAACCACGCTGAGAAAGCATAAAAACGACCCATACTACCAGAGCGTAGGTGCATCTGGTGCTGTCTCGGCTATTGTGTTTTTCAGCATTTTCTTTAGTCCTCTGGAAAAGCTTTACCTTATGGCTATTATACCAATTCCCGGAATTGTTTTTGCCATTGCTTACCTTTTTTACTCAAACTACATGAGCCGTAAGGGAGGCGATAATATAAATCATGATGCACACTTTGTGGGTGCTGTTTTCGGATTCATTTACCCAATCCTTATTGACCCAAAGCTGTTTTTTTTCTTTCTAAAGCAGTTGGGGCTATAGTTTGATACCCATGCAAGCCGAGGCACACATCACTATACATCCTGGCGGTTTAGATGCAAGTGCTTTGCAACTGGTTGCTATTGTTAGTTGCATGAATGGGAATTGGCTGTGGGTTCGCAACAAAAACCGTAATACTTGGGAACTACCAGGAGGCCATATTGAACCGGGCGAATCGCCCGTAGAGGCTGCAAATAGGGAACTTTTTGAGGAAACAGGAGCAATTCGATACTCCATAAAGCAGCTATTTGATTATACAGTCCAACTCGATGGGGCTGTATCCTATGGGCGAATGTTTTTTGCCGAAATAACAGAACTTGGAGCTTTACCCCATAGTGAAATTGGGGAAGTAAAAGCATTTAAGAGTATCCCTGAGAATTTAACCTACAAACGGGTACAACCCCGTCTTTTTAAAATGGCAATTGAATACCTAAAAGGATAGCTATCTTTGTATGTGATGACCCAAAATGCTTACATATGGTATAATGGCGAGTTCCATCGTGTCGATAGTCTGGTATTGGCCGTTTCAAACCGGGCTTTCCGTTACGGCGATGGTCTGTTTGAAACAATTCATTGTTACGGTACAGAGCCTTACCATCTGGAATTACATTATGAAAGATTGACCAAAGGTTTACAAATTCTGGAGATTGAAAAACCTTCTTCCATATCAAAAGTTAAACTTGGGGAGGTAATCACCAAGTTACTCAATAAGAATCGCCATTTTGGGAGCACCCGCGTAAGAGTTTCAGTTTTTAGAAATGGGGAGGGGCTTTACGCACCCGAAAGTAGCGATGCATCAATTATTGTGGAGAGTCAGCCCCTTGACTTTAAGTTTTACGCCTACAACCAACAAGGTTTAATAGTAGATGTTTACCCTGATATTAAAAAATCGGTAAATATTCTATCAACAGTAAAAAGCTGTAACGCCTTAATTTACGTGAAAGCGGGACTTTACAGGAAAAGAAACTTACTCGATGAGTGCATTATTCTCAACGAGTTTGGGCGGGTAGCCGAGACTATTTCATCGAATGTTTTTGTTGTTAAGAGGGGCGAGGTATTTACACCAGGGCTTACGGAGGGGTGTATTCCGGGAATTATGCGCAGGGTTGTAATAAACCTTGCCCGCAGCTTAGGGTATAAAGTTTTTGATGATGTAGCCCTAAACACCAAGGTTTTCAGCACATGCGATGAACTCTTTATTACAAACGCAATTAGTGGAATCCGTTGGGTTCTTGGACTTGGGAGCAATCGCTACTTTAACACTGTGTCCAGGCACCTCAGCGTTGAGCTAAATAAAGCAACCTTTAAGGATTTAGTTTAGCGATGGATTTTCAGGGTATATAGTCCAAACCTTAAACTTTTCGCCCAGTTGCTGAACGGCAAAGTACCAGTTATCGTAAACCCCTTTCATTACATCGGCTGGCGCAAAATTGGCCACTACCCACGACTTTTCCTTTATCTCATTCTCCAGTTGCTTTGGCCCCCAGCCAGAGTAACCAATAAAAATCCTTAAATTTTTTGCGTTTACCTTACCGGCAATGGCAAGCGATTTTAATGCGTTGATATCGCCATTCATGTAAATTCCATTTCCCAAGGGGTATGAATTTGGTATTAGATCGCCAAAGGTGTGCAGGAAATTAATGGTTTCAGGGCTAACCGGTCCGCCAATCGACACGTTCACATCAACATCCGGAAAATCGACCAATATATCGCTAAGGCTGATGTTTAGCTTGCGGTTTACAATAAATCCCATACAGCCATTTGCATCGTGTTCAACCAGGTAGATTACCGTCCGCTTAAAAAACGGATCGTTCAGGGATGGCTGGGCAATTAGCACTCTGCCGGATTTGGGTGGAATTTGTTTGAACTTAATATCAAACAGGTTGATATCGATTTCTTTTCCTTTTGCCATAACCACCTCCTTCCTGATTTGTTTCACTCTTCAACTATCCAAAAATATGCCAAATTTTTCTTTCGAATTGCTTTTCCATAATAATTTTCCTGAACGATTTTTACATAAACGCATCCATTGTATGTTAATGCTCGGGGACAATGGAGTTCATATCAGGATTATTGCTATTTTCGAAAAATTTTAATTGGGTATGATAAAGCAACCAAAACTCATTCATGGCATTATTCCCATTGCATTTCTGATTCTTTTTCTCACTTTGAATGTGATTTACTTTGGCGATGAAACGCTATCGGGAGCTAATCAAATAGCATTGCTGCTTGCTTCAACTATAGGTTCCGCTATTGCTATTCATTTGGGCTATAAGTGGAGTTACATTAGGCAAATCATTGTAAAGACCATAGGATCGGCCATGCCATCAATACTAATACTAATGCTGATTGGTGCACTGGCAGGTACATGGATGATTAGCGGCGTTGTTCCAACACTAATTTATTACGGTTTAAAAATCCTTCATCCCAAAATATTTCTGTTTGCCACGGTTGTTATTACAGCATTAGTTTCACTTGCAACGGGGAGTTCTTGGTCTACAGTTGCCACCATGGGGGTAGCCTTGCTTGGAATTGGCAATGCGCTAGGCTTTCATCACGCCATAATTGCTGGCGCAATAGTATCAGGAGCCTATTTTGGCGACAAAATGTCACCTTTGAGCGATACCACTAACCTGGCACCAGCCATGGCCGGAACGGACCTGTTTACGCATGTAAAGTATATGACCATTACAACAATTCCTTCATTAGCAATCACCCTTATCATTTTTCTGGTTATAGGACTTAGGTTTGAACCACAAGGCGTTGTTGATGTACAAACCACAATGAATACCCTAACCTCTACCTTCAACATCTCACCATGGCTTTTGCTGGTACCCATCTTTTTGATTGTGGTAATTGTTAAGAAAACTCCTCCATTGCCATCAATTATGTTTGGTGTTTTGTTAGGTGGTGTTTTTGCTTTAATTTTTCAACCTCACATAGTTGAGCAGGTATCAGGAGTTACAGATAACTACCCGGAGGCTGGCTATATAGCAGTGATGAAAAGCATGTTTGGGAAAGTAACAATCGATTCGGGCGATGCTCAAATGAACGAGTTGCTTACCACGCGCGGCATGGCTGGTATGATGAATACCATTTGGCTTATCATAACAGCAATGATTTTTGGTGGTGTTATGGAATCGGCAGGTTTGCTGGTGAAGATAACTGAAACAATAATTAGGTTTGCTAAATCAACTGCAAGCCTGGTGGCCTCGGTTGTTACTAGCTGCCTATTCTTCAACGTTACAGCATCGGACCAGTACATTTCCATTGTAGTTCCCGGCCGAATGTTTGCTAAAACATTCCGGAAAAGGGGATATAAACCAGAACTACTAAGCAGAACGCTGGAAGATTCTGGAACGGTTACATCGGTGCTTATCCCATGGAATACTTGTGGTGCAACCCAAGCCGCTGTGCTTGGTGTTCCAACTTTTAGCTATGCGCCCTATGCATTCTTCAATATTATTAGCCCCTTTATGAGTGTGTTTATTGCTACAATCGGGTTTAAGATAAGAAGATTCACTCCTGAGGAAATGCAGGAAATAGAGCGGGAAGACGAGAACTCGCCAGTAGAGTTAAAGTTTGAGCAGGAATAGATACTAAAAAAGCCCGGGAAACCGGGCTTTTTTTGTTTAGAATAGTTTAGGGTAGCGTTTGGGGTTAACTTCGTGCATCAATTCGTATATTCCATCAAAAACATCCTCAGCATTGGGATTCGAGAAGTAGTCGCCATCGGTTGTATAGGCTGGACGATGCTCACGCGCTGTAATTGTTTTTGGGGGTGAATCGAGGTATTGGTATCCTGCCCTCTCTTCAAGTACCTTTTGCATCATGTAGGCTGTTGCACCCCCAGGAACATCCTCGTCAAAGAATACAATTCGGTTTGTTTTCTTTATTGAATCAAGAATTAGGTTAGGTAAATCGAAAGGTAAGAGTGTTTGAACATCTATCAGTTCAACAGAAATTCCAAACTCCCAAAGCTGTTCAACGGCTTCCTGGGCTATACGAACGCAGCTGCCATAGGTAACCAGTGTAACATCGGAACCCTCGCGAAGAATCTCGGGAACTCCTAATGGGATCTTATACTCACCAATATTTTCGGGTCGTTTTTCCTTTAAGCGGTAACCATTCAAGGGTTCAATTACCAGTGCTGGGTCATCCGCTTCGAGTAGGGTGTTGTAAAAGCCGGCAGCCTGAGTCATATTGCGAGGAACGCAAACGTAAACACCCCTTATTGAGTTGATAACCATGCTTAAAGGTGAGCCAGCATGCCAAACTCCTTCGAGCCTATGACCTCGGGTTGAAATAATAAGGGGCGCCATTTGGCCACTTTTTGTTCTCCACCGTATGGTGGCCAGGTCGTCGCTCATGGTTTGGAGCGCATACAGGAGGTAGTCAAAGTACTGAATTTCAGCTACGGGGCGCATTCCCCTAAGGGCTAGGCCAAGCCCTTGTCCAAGTATGGTATTCTCTCTAATTCCTGTATCGCTTATTCGAATTTCCCCATACTTCTTTTGTAATCCTTCGTACGATTGGTTTACACCGCCAATTCCTCCAACATCCTCACCAAAAATAACCAGAAGGGGATTTTTCTGAAACTGGGCATCCCAGTTGTCGCGAAGTATTTCACGTCCGGCAACCAAAGGAGAATCATCCTTGAAAACCGGTGGAATTCCTTTCACTTTCCATGCGGCTCGTTCGGTCTCGCAGTAAAGGTGTGAGCTGTACCTGTCGTAACCATCGTTCATGTTACGTTCAATCCAGGCGGTTAAGTCGGCCTGAAGCTTTTCGCGTATACTGCAATCGGAGCAAACATGGCGGAGAATGCGTTTAGCTGCGCTAATATTATCCTTGCGGATAGGGTTGGGTATTGCCTTTAGCTGTTCAGTTATTTCACCAACCTTATCAACGTGCTCGCGTTTGCAGAAACATGAACGGTTATCAATAATTTTAATCAGCTCATCACGTTCCTTCTTGATAGGGTTCGTAAAATCAGCCCACGCCTTGTCGCGTGCAGCTTTTGCGTCGGCTTGGGCTTTAGCTTCAATTTCGTTGAGCTCGTTTTCGGTGGCGTAGCCTTCGGTAATAATCCAATTACGGAAGCGTGCATTGCAGTCGTAATCCTTTTCCCATTGCAAGCGCTCAGGCGATTTGTACCGCTCATGCGAACCCGATGTGGAATGCCCTTGGGGTTGTGTAATTTCGGTTACATGGAAAAGAACAGGAACCTGTTCGGTTCTTGAGCGTTCAACTCCTTGTGTAAATGTTTCAATCAGAGCTGGGTAGTCCCAACCTTTTACACGGTATATATATATTCCGTTTACGTCGGATTCGCCTTTCTCAAAGCCTTTTACAAGTTCTGAGATATTACCCTTAGCTGTTTGGTAATCCCTAGGAACAGAGATTCCATAGCCATCGTCCCAGACAGCAACAACCATTGGAACTTGAAGCACTGCAGCAGCATTGAGGGTTTCCCAAAAATGCCCTTCCGATGTGCTGGCATCGCCAATTGTACCGAATGCAACCTCGTTCCCTTTACGGCTAAATTGATCAAATCGCCAAAGCTCCTTGTTGTTCTTGAAAAGTTTTGATGCCCAGGCTAACCCAAGTAATCGGGGCATTTGGCCAGCTGTAGGGGATATGTCAGGTGTGCTATTCTTTTGCTTTGTTAAATCCTTCCATGTGCCATCGGGATTTAGGCTGCGGGTGGCAAAATGGTTGTTAAAGGTTCTACCTGCATTACCCGGGTTAAGATCAATATCGGTTTGACCGTAAAGCTGGGCAAAAAACTCCTCAGCGGTAAACAGCCCTGCAGCCATCATAAAGGTTTGGTCGCGGTAGTAGCCCGATCGCCAATCGCCTTCCTTAAAGGTTTTAGCAAGGGCAATTTGAGCAAGCTCTTTACCATCGCCAAAAATTCCAAATTTTGCTTTACCGGTTAACACCTCCTTACGCCCCATAAGGCTTATATTGCGGCTGAGGTGGGCAATGTAGTAGTCGTTTAATATCTCTTCTTTACTAAATTTAATTTTGGTTGTGCTCATCGTTCAATTCTGTTGAGTTTCATCAGGTAAACAAAAAAGTTGTGCAATTGTTTTGAACCCAGATCTTAATGCCTGACTTTTGATTTTTTAAGTTTTTTAATAAAACTTTTTGTGTTTCTATCTGTTAGTTTTTTGCGCGAGCAGGCTAATAGGTATACTTTTGCAAAAACCTTTACCCAAATGTTAACCCTAAAATTAATTCTTGTTGCAGCCGCAATTCTTGGAATAGCCTTGTTGGGGATGGCTGTTAGAATAATTTTTCATAAGAGCCATAAGTTTCCGGAAACATCGGCTGGACATAATAAGGAATTACGAAAGCGTGGTGTTACATGTCCTCGTCACGAGGAAATTAAGTGCTGGGGGAAAAGCGGCAAAAATACCGATTGCGCAACCTGTTATGAGCATGCCCGCGAGGTTGTAAACTAAAACTAAACATTATGGCATTGCTTAAACTTATTGGCGTAGTTGCATTCCTTTTAGGAATTGTAATTATTGGGTTATCGCTTAAAACAATTATCAAGCCACGCAAACCCGGGTGCAACGATTCCGATATTGGTTATTCCTGTGGCTGCGGCGGCGGTGCAAATTGCAGCACTAACGCTGCAAGTAAGGGGATTTAATTAAGGTATAATTCTCTTTTTCATACCTTCGTTCATCCAAACAAGGTAATTCCCAAGCGAATCGGAGTAAACAAGGTAAGCGTCAATATCGTTGCTGTTGACAACAAAGTTTTTGCTCCATTCAACACCTTTAACCATGAATGCGGTTGCCAGAGCATCGGCCTTGGTAGCACTGGGTGCAACTACAGTTGCACTCAACAAGCTGTTCAGCTCAGGAAATCCAGTTTTGGGATTGATAGTGTGAGCATACTTTTGTCCGTTTACCTCGATAAATTTTCGGTAATTACCTGAGGTTGCTAACCCATAGCCATTGCTAATTGATATTTTTGCTTGAATATTCTCGCCTGGTAGAGCAGATTCTACAGGCTTATCGATACCAACAACCCAATCGGTTCCCTTCGAATTCTTACCGCGAGCAGTAATTTCGCCACCCACTTCAACAAGATAATGTTTTATACCATTACTCTCCAAATACTTACCAATTACATCAACCGTATAGCCCTGCGCTATGGCATTTACATCAATCTGAATTCTGCTATCATCCTTTTTAAGGGTATTACCGTCAAGGTGTATTTTGTTCATCCCAATTAAAGGGAGTAACTGTTTTACCTTAGCCGAGTCAATACCTTGTGTTTTATCCTTGCCAAAGCCTATGGCTCTAACAACTGGGCCTACGGTAATGTCAAAAGCTCCATCGCTTTGGTGGTAAATTTCAAAAGAGCTTACTATTACTTCCTTTAGCATATCGTCAATACTATCGGAAATATTACTGTTCAAAAGGCTAATTATGGAACTGTCGTTGTAAATGGACATTGATTGGTCAATTCTTCCTAGTATTGAATCTATTTGAACTGAAAAATCACGGATAAGGGAGTCGTAATAGGTTATACTATAGGTAGTCCCTTGGGTAAAACCTTCAATTTTTATGTATTCTTTTTTGGGTGAGCAGCTTACTAAAATAATCACTGCCAGTGTAAATACAGTTAGGTATCGCATAGCTCAATTTTTTACAAATGTAACCCTAAAGCCTAAACTCCTGAACAACCTTTTGGATACTTTTTTTGTAAATTGCCAAAAATTTGCGCTATGTTGAATTTGTTAGGCGATCAGGCATACCTTAACTCTTACCAGCTGGATATTTACGATACGTCGTTCGACAAGCTGATGCAGAAACGCATTTACAAGGTTTTACTTATCTGCAGCAGTTACGATGCATTCCTGCTTGAAGAGGACGGAAGGATAGATGAACAAATCTTTAATGAATATGTCTCGTTAAATCTTCGATATCCACCGGTTTTCCTTCAAGCCCATAGTGCCCGTGAGGTTCTTCGGATACTCCAGGAAGAGCATATCGATTTAATCATTTCCATGCTTAACGTGGGTGAGATGGATACCTTTAACCTGGCAAAAATGCTAAAGCAGCGCTATCCATCCATCCCTATTGTTGTCCTTACACCCTTCTCGCGCGAAGTATCATTGCGATTACAGAACGAGGATTTAAGTGCTATCGATTACGTTTTTTGCTGGCTCGGCAATGCCGATCTTCTTTTGGCTATCATTAAGCTTATTGAGGATAAGATGAATGCCGAGCACGACATTCTTGAAATTGGCGTTCAGACTATTATTTTGGTGGAAGATTCGGTAAGGTATTACTCCTCGTTTTTGCCAAACCTTTACAAGATAATCTTTAGGCAAGCCCGCATGTTTATGACCGAAGCGCTAAATGAGCACCATAGAATGCTTCGTATGCGCGGACGACCCAAAATTCTATTGGCTACAACCTACGATGAGGCCATAGAGTTCTATAGTAAGTATAAGAATAACGTGCTTGGCGTTATTTCCGATATTAGCTATAAGGTAAACAATAAGCGCGACCATGTGGCAAAGGCTGGACTACAGCTATGCAGACACATTAAAGCCGATGATCCAAACATTCCTTTCCTACTTCAGTCCTCCGAGCTTTCAAATAAAATATATGCCGATGAGCTTTGTGTAGGTTTTTTACACAAGTATTCCAAAACTTTTAGCCTTGACCTTCGCGATTACATTGTAAACAATTTTGGATTTGGTGATTTTGTTTTTCGTGACCCCGATACCCTTGCCGAAATTGCCCGCGCATCGGACTTGCGCCAGCTACAAAAGCTAATTCTCACCATTCCCGATCGCTCATTGGTTTACCATTCCAGCAGGAACGACATCTCCAAATGGCTGAATGCCAGAGCTATATTTTCAATTGCACAGCTCTTTAAGCCCATGCGGCTTAAGGATTTCAGAAGTATAGATGATGCCCGAAACTTTATTTACTATGCCATATCGGCATACAGGCTAAGCAAGGGTCGTAGCATAATTGCCAAGTTCGATAGGGAAACCTTTGACGAGTATAAGTTTTTTTCACGGATTGGCGATGGATCAATTGGGGGAAAAGCCCGAGGGTTAGCTTTTGTAAACCAGGTAATCCGGAACTACAATCTTTTCAATAAGTTTGAAAACACTATAATAACCATTCCAAGAACCGTTGTGCTCAGCACTGATATTTTTGACGAGTTCATGGAGTCTAATAACCTTTACTCTATTGCTTTGCAAGATTTGGATGATGAGGTCATCCTTGAAGCCTTCTTGAAAGCTAAACTACCCGAGCGTATAAAAATCGACCTTCGGAAAGTCATTTCAGTATTTCAAAGGCCTCTTGCGGTTCGTTCCTCGAGCAAACTTGAGGATTCCCATTATCAACCGTTTGCTGGAATCTACTCAACCTACATGGTTCCTCATTCCGATAACCCCGATCAAATGCTCCAACACTTAGCCAAAGCGGTTAAGGCTGTGTACGCATCGGTATTCTATAAGGCCAGCAAGGCGTATATGAATGCCACCCAAAACGTGATTGACGAGGAAAAGATGGGGGTTATAATTCAGGAGATCTGTGGAAACCAGTATGGTAACATGTATTTGCCAACCCTTTCCGGGGTAGCTCGCAGTATCAACTTTTACCCCATTGGTTCCGAGAAAACTGAGGATGGTATTGTTAGCGTAGGTTTTGGGCTTGGCAAACTTATTGTTGATGGTGGGGTAGCGCTTAGGTTTTCTCCTAAATATCCTAAAAAGATACTGCAACTTTCATCGGTTGAAATGGCGCTCCGCCAAACCCAGAAGAACTTCTACGCCCTTAATGTTGATCCCAACAGCTTTGAACCAAAGGTTGACGATAGCTCAAATTTGCTAAATCTTGATATAAGGGAGGCCTCTTCTATACCCGATTTCCGCTTAATAACATCTACCTACGATATGCACTCAGGAGTCCTACGCGATGGGTATTACGATGAGGGTTTGAAGCTGGTAACCTTTGCTCCAATCCTAAAACACGATACCTTTCCACTGGCCAAGATTTTATCGGAACTCCTCGAGATAGGCGAGCGTGAAATGAATAATCATATCGAGATTGAGTTTGCAGCAAACCTGAACCCTCCAAGCGGTATGCCTCGTCTTTTCAACTTTCTGCAGATACGCCCTATAGTTGATAGCGATCAAACGGAGCTGGTAGAGTGGAACGAGATGGACATAAATAAGGCTATACTCTACTCAAAGTCGGCATTGGGACATGGAAAGGTTAAGGATATATATGACTTTGTTTACATTAAACCGGAAAGCTTTAATCCGGCCATGACCAAGGAAATTGCTCATGAGCTCGATGAACTCAATAAAAGGTTTATCGATATGCAAAGGAATTACGTTCTGGTAGGCCCAGGCCGCTGGGGTAGTAGCGATCCATGGTTGGGTGTACCCATCAAATGGTCACAAATTTCACAGGCGCGAGTTATTGTTGAGGCCGGTCTTGAGAACTTCAGGGTTGATCCTAGCCAGGGTACCCATTTCTTTCAGAACCTTACCTCGTTCAGGGTTGCATACCTTACCGTTAACCCTTACTTACACGATGGTTCGTACGACATTCAGTTCCTCAACTCTATTCCTGCATGGTTCGAAACAAAATATATACGATGCATAAGGTTTGAACAACCGCTTGTAATACAGGTTGATGCTAAAACAAACCAAGGTGTTATATTAAAACCTGAAAACGGTTGATTGGTTTTAATTTTTAAGTAATACGCCAAAAAAATGTTTAATATCATATTTTTTCATGGTTTTTTTCTTTTGAAATGTCATTTTAATAAATCAATTTTGAAAAACTTTTTAAGGGGATAATTCCTCGCAATAAGAAAACTGAGTTTAACAACTAAAAACAGTTAGCGCAATGAATGTAAATAAATTAATGGCTGAGCTTGAAGCTAAGCACCCAGGTGAGGTGGAATACTTACAAGCAGTTCGTGAAGTTCTTGAGTCAATTGAAGAGGTTTACAACCAGAATCCTCAATTTGAATCGGCAAAGATTATTGAGCGTATGGTTGAGCCCGATCGTATTTTCACCTTTAAGGTGCCCTGGATGGACGATGAGGGTAATATTCACGTTAACCTGGGTTACCGTGTTCAGTTCAACAATGCCATTGGACCTTACAAAGGTGGCCTTCGTTTCCACCCAAGCGTAAACCTTTCAATCCTTAAGTTCTTAGGTTTTGAGCAAATTTTCAAGAACGCCCTTACAACCCTTCCTATGGGTGGTGCTAAGGGTGGTAGCGATTTCAACCCTAAGGGCCGTAGCGATGCTGAAGTTATGCGCTTCTGCCAGTCGTTCATGCTTGAGCTTTGGAAGCATATTGGTCCTGAAACCGACGTACCTGCTGGTGATATAGGTGTTGGTGGCCGTGAAATTGGCTACTTGTATGGAATGTATAAGAAACTTGCCAGTGAGAACACAGGTGTGCTAACCGGAAAAGGTATAAACTGGGGTGGTTCACTTATCCGTCCTGAGGCTACCGGTTTTGGTGCTACCTACTTTGCTCAGGAAATGCTTGCTACCAAAGGCATGTCGTTTGCAGGCAAACGCGTTGCAATTTCTGGTTTTGGTAACGTTGCTTGGGGTGCTGCCCTAAAGGTTACCGAACTTGGTGGTAAGGTGGTTACCATTTCGGGACCCGATGGTTATATCCTTGACGAAGCTGGCATTAGCGGCGAAAAGATTGATTACATGCTAGAGCTTCGCGCTTCGAACCAGGATATCGTTGAGCCTTACGCTAAGAAGTTCCCTGGCTCTAAGTTTTTTGCCGGTAAACGTCCTTGGGAAGTAAAGGTTGATGTTGCTATGCCTTGCGCTACCCAGAACGAACTTGGCAAAGCCGATGCTGAAGCCCTTGTAAAGAACGGTGTAGTTTGCGTTGCTGAAGGTGCTAACATGCCTTGTACTCCTGAAGCCATTGAGGTATTCCAGCACAACAAGATTCTCTTTGCCCCTGGTAAAGCTGTAAACGCTGGTGGTGTTGCTACTTCAGGTCTTGAAATGACTCAGAATAGCATGAAACTCAACTGGCCACGCGAAGAGGTTGATGCTCGTCTACACCAAATTATGAAGAGTATCCATGAAGCTTGCGTTAAACATGGTACTGAAAAAGACGGTTATGTTAACTACGTTAAGGGTGCTAACATTGCCGGTTTCTTGAAAGTTGCCAACGCAATGCTTGACCAAGGTTTGATCTAAACAAAACCAAATATTTTGTTAACTTTAAGGGCTCAGCAATGAGCCCTTAATTTTTTAAATTAAAATGGTATGAGCACTACATCAACAATTATCTATAAGGGTGACTTACGAACCGAGGCAACGCATACACGTTCAGGGGTGACCATTACAACTGATGCTCCTGTGGACAATCAGGGTAAAGGTGAATGTTTTTCACCAACCGATTTGCTTGCCACTTCATTGGGTTGCTGCATGGTAACAATTATGGGGATTGCAGCACGAACCCATGGATTTAATATTGATGGTACAAAAATAGATGTGCAAAAGGTGATGGGAACAAACCCTCGAAGAGTTGTTGAGGTAATAGTTGACCTTTACTTTCCGCACAACAACTATACTGCTAAAGAACGGAAACTACTTGAGGCATCAGCAAAGGAGTGTCCCGTAGCGCAGAGCCTCCATCCCAATTTAAAGCAAACAGTCCGGTTCCATTTCCCTGAATAAAAAAACGCCCGTTAGGGCGTTTTCTTCTTTTTTATAGACTTTGTTTGCTTTCTGCGGCAATGTCCTTGTTTACTTTTTTAATTAAACCCTGAAGCACGTTGCCTGGACCCAACTCAACAAATTCAGTGGCACCGTCGGCAATCATGTTTTGAACGGTTTGCGTCCATCTAACAGGTGCGGTTAGTTGGGCTACAAGATTTTTCTTTATCTCTTCAGGGCTGGAGGTGGGTTTGGCAGTTACATTCTGGTAAATGGGACAAACAGGTTTATTAAATGGAGTAGCATTGATGGCTGCTTCGAGTTCCTGGCGTGCAGGCTCCATGAGTGGCGAATGGAATGCGCCGCTAACGGCTAGCTTAAGCGCCCTTTTGGCACCAGCTTCTTTTAACCTCTCACAAGCAATATCGATACCCTTAACTGAGCCCGAAATAACGAGTTGACCAGGACAGTTATAGTTGGCAGCAACAACAATTTCGTCAACAGAGGCGCAAATTTCTTCCACCTTTGAATCATCAAGCCCTAGCACAGCGGCCATGGTTGAGGGTTGAAGTTCGCAGGCTTTTTGCATGGCCATTGCGCGTGCCGATACTAGCCTTAAACCATCCTCAAAACTCAAAGCGCCTGCTGCCACTAACGCTGAGAATTCTCCCAATGAGTGACCTGCCACCATTTCGGGTTTGAAATCGTTCCCCAAAACCTTTGCAAGTATAACAGAGTGCAGGAATATAGCAGGTTGGGTAACTTTGGTTTGCTTTAAATCCTCATCGGTTCCTGCAAACATTAAATCGGTAATTCTAAATCCTAAAATTTCATTTGCTTTTTCAAAAAGTTCCTTGGCTACGGGTGAACTATCGTACAAATCTTTACCCATACCAACAAACTGGGCGCCTTGACCCGGGAAAACATAAGCTTTCATAGTTAAAGGTTATAGTTTATCAAAGGCAAATGTAAGGCATTTTTTAATTTCTGTGACCATGAAACCTGAAATTGTAATGGTTCAATGATCCTAGGAGATGCATACCTAAATCCTAAAGATCAATTACCATTTCGCCTATGGGAAGGTCTTGTAAAACAACTTTTTTATCGAGCAGCAAAACTTTACCATCCGGATAAATATCAAATGCTGCGTTGTATAGTGAGCGATCGACAGTAATATTACAGTATATCGTGAACTGGTTGTTTGATAGGGTTACCACTGGGGCTTGAATTTGATGGCTTATAACATCGAAAAGTTCTAATTCAGGAAATTCAATGAAATCAAGATCGTTAACAGTTTCTACTATTTTTTGATACTGGTAAGGAAAAAGGTAGGTTGAGTAGTAAAGTTTAAGGTAATCGAGCACATTCTTAATGTTAAGGTTCAGCCTTTCATTCATTAGTAATGAGTTCCATTGTCCTAAACCGCTTAATGGGTAAACCTGAACTCCATTATCAACCACCATTAGTTTTGATGCTGGAATACAATCATAATCTGTTATGGAAAGCAGCTTGGAGTTTGGGAAGAATGTTTGCTCAATTGGTTCAATAGAGCAATTTTTATTAAAGGTTATGTATTTGCCTAGATGGGCATTTACATTGCGTACTATGCGGGTATATAAATCCTTATCAATTTTTGAAATGCCCATACTTCTTATTTACCACTTGCAAGATATTGGTAAATACGATTTAAGTCAAGAGTCTTATAAAAATATTTGTTAACAGTTTGACGGTAATTTTTTTTACATTAACCTTGTATGAAAATTAACACCTATAACCATGAAAAAATTATTAGTTATTCTGACAATTTTAGCAACAAACTTTTATACTGCCAATGCTCAGCTATTTAAGGTATTTGGCCATGATGTTGGGTTTATCTACGTTGGACCAAAAGTGGGTATGAACTTTTCAAAATTTAGCCAATGGTCATATACTGGCTATGAAGTGAAAAATAGAATTGGATATCAGCTAGGTGTTGTTGGTGATTTTGGGTTTACGAATAGGTTTTCCTTTCAAACGGAGTTGAACTTTATTTCCAAAGGAACAAAAGGAATCTATGGGACAGTTGAGGAAACAAAGCGTATGCCTGCAATTCAGATTCCCTTACTTGCCAAGTACACTTTTAGCTTGCTGGGGTTAAAGAGAGTATATGCAAATGGTGGTGTTTACTCTACTACAAGAATTGGTAGCGGTAAAGTTATTTACGAGGATGGTGCAGTTTACGACGATTATCATTGGACCCGTTTCGATTGGGGATTTTCAGCGGGTTGCGGAGCCGAATATCCAACCAAGGATGGCATTTGGGGGTTAGATTTACGTTACGACTTGGGTATGGTTGATATTTATCGACAAATGGATGAGAATACTAAATCGCGCTTTCGTTCATTTCAGTTTGCACTAACCTATAAATTTGATATGGTTGACCTATACTTCAAGTTGCGTAAAAAGAATAACGATGAGGGTGGTGATAGAGAAACCGGCAACAAGGGTCCTAAAGGACTTAAGGTAGAGCAACGCAACTAGGCATTATCCTTTACATAAGGAAAAGGGTGCTTCTTATTTTGAGCACCCTTTGTTTTTTAGTTTATCATGCTAATGGAGCTTAACTCCAATAAGATGAATGAACTCTTCGCGTGTTTCATTGTGGGTAAGGAAGGCACCCGTAAATGCTGATGTTGTGGTAACAGAGTTTTGCTTCTGAATTCCACGCATTTGCATACACATATGGGCTGCTTCTATAACTACGGCAACTCCAAGTGGATTGAGGGTTTCCTGCAAGCAATCGCGTATTTGAACAGTTAACCTTTCCTGTACCTGTAACCTGCGCGCGTATGCATCAACAACCCTGGCTACCTTGCTAAGACCCGTAATGTAACCATTTGGAATGTAGGCCACGTGAGCTTTTCCGTAGAATGGTATCATGTGGTGTTCGCACATGGAGTATAGTTCAATATCCTTAACCAGCACCATCTGTTTGTACTCCTCGTGGAACTTTGCACTTCTTACAAGTACATGGGGATCAATGTTATAGCCATGGGTTAGGAACTGAATGGCTTTTGCTACTCTTACAGGAGTTTGCAATAATCCCTCACGACCAACATCCTCCCCAATTAGCTTAAGTATTTCCTTGTAGTGGTAGGCTAACTTTTCGGTTGTCTCAGGGTTCCACCTCTCAATCTTTGAGTAGCCTTCATCTTCGTTGAACGATGCGTTGTGATTTACTATTTCCATGACATTAATCTCCGTAATATTCTACAAAGTTATTCTCGGTTTCTTTTATTTTTATGCAATGAAGTTGTGCTCCTACATCACTCAATGGTTTTTCAAGTTCTTTCCATATTGCTATGGCTAGGTTTTCGGTAGTGGCAAGCACTCCTTGCATAAAGTCAACATCGATGTTTACATTTTTGTGATCCAGCTTGCTAATTATCCGCTCTTTGATGATTTGACTTACCACTTTGAGGTTTACCACATAACCCAGCTCTTGGTTCACTTCACCTTTAATCGTAACAAAAAGCTCATAGTTATGTCCGTGCCAGTTGGGGTGTGAGCACTGCCCAAATAGCCTAAAATTTTCTTCATCGGTCAATTCTTGCTTGTATAACCTGTGAGCAGCGCTAAATCGTTCTCTTCGTGTCAGGTACGCAATGGGCATTTTCTTTTAAAGTTACAAACAATTTTGTTTTTTGTTAAAATATCTATCATTATTTATTTTTAACCACATCCGTCCAAAATAAAATTTTGTAGATAAAAAATGGGAGTTGGAAATATCCCCGTTAAGGGATAGTTTTACAT